>JAFUPC010000007.1 GCA_017481495.1 Clostridia bacterium | reverse complement strand
TGTCCCGGCGATTAATGTCCAGTACGGTAAAGATGAAACCGCCGAAAGCATCCCGAACGAGAAGTCTCTGCGCGTCATAGGCATTGATTGGTATATCATATAAACGTCTCCGTGTCTGACAAACTGCAACATTGTACCGTAACGGAATCATTTTCGATTCCTGCCGAACGGCACGCCCTTGCAGGGATCGCCGAGGCTCTCGGAATTACAGAGCGCAAGCTGAACGCACCTCGACAACTGCCAAGAGGTAACGCACACCTTGACAACAATCCTGTTCAGCCCCTTCCTGACGGGAATCCGGGATGGAACTTCCCTGACAGAAATCTCCTCCCCGTTCAGAAACACGCGGTCGATCGCGTTTTCGGACGGGAACCGATTCGTGAACAGCACGGCGGCATCTCCCTTGGCTTCAAACTGGTATGCGACAGCCAATGCGGCTTCTCCGGCATCAATGGCTTCTTTATGCTTCTTATCCAAATACCGGAAAGTTCCTACACCCGCATTGTACCACGCATCCGTAGGAAGATTGCGCGAATGCACCCATTTAATACCGCTTGCGGGATCTCTCAACACCCCCGTTTCAGCTGAAATCGCCTTGAGAACAGCGTCGTCAAATTCCTTTGCGCTGACTGCATCCGTCCACATCGCCGTTTCACGCACCAAAGGAATCGAAACCGGTGCTTCAGCCTCTTTCGTCGCCCACAGACGATTTCTGACGCCCAGCGCGGTATAATCAAGCGATGACGCGATGAGCTGTCCATCCACCGGGCACACCGTCTTTTCCGCATCCCCGAACGGAACACTCCCCTCCACAGACGAACCGGCCGCAAGCGAACCGATTTCAAAAACGCGGCGGCGAACGGAAAACTCCGGCGGCAAATGCACGACAGCGTAAAGGTCGGAGAAGTCACTGCTCGACCGGTTGCATATCTTCACCTTGACGCATGAGGACTTCCTGTCAGGATGAATTGTCATGGTAACATCGGGGAGTTCTTCGCTGACGCCATTTTCGGCTGCTACCGCCACTTTTGCGACACACGAACGTGATGTATCGTGCGGCAGCCGCCAATAACCATTGGCGTCTTTTACAAGTTTCTTCCCGCCGCAGCTGACCGACAACGGAGAAATCGAAAAACCGAGAGAAAGCGCAATATCATCTCCGAGCGCCGCCGGATCGAAGCGGCGGACCGAAAACACCGTAACATTATCGCGGAGCGCCTTACGGGAAACTTTTCCGTTCAAGAATGAATAGCGATATGCGCCATATTCATAATCATTGAGCTGCACCCAGTCGGGGCGGATGCAATGCTTTTTGATCCACATCCCCTGAAGCGCATTTCCGGCTTCATCGCACCAGGAATGCGTTCCCAGAGTGACGCGCGGAGACTTTCCTTCCTCTGCCAGCTTGGTCTGATTCGCGAGTCCCGTAATGAAGGCTTTGTAACTGGGCTTTCGGTCATTAGCTGAAAAACGGTTGGCGGGGTAGAAAACATCCGGCGGCACTCCATTCAAAGGATTGTCGGCAGATACGTAATGACCTGTTTCAACAAGCATCTTCTCGACAATAAT
>JAFUPC010000101.1 GCA_017481495.1 Clostridia bacterium | reverse complement strand
CTGCGGTGCGGACGGTGCGGGACTGCTTTATGCGGTTCACGCCTTTGATATGCGGTATCTGCGGGACAAATGCCGCTATTACACCAGCTGTACCCGCGCACCCTTTGCGACATTCGATGCAGAAATGCCCGCGTGGGAATACCGTTCCTATCCGAAGATCGACCGCCGCGGCATCTGGTGCTGGGGGCACACCATTTACGACTACCGCGCGTATTTTCACAATATGTCCGCGCTCGGTCTGAACCATCTCGTCGTCTGGAACGACTATGTTCCGCTGAACGCGGCGGAAGTCCTCTCGGAAGCCCACCGGCGCGGCATCCGCATCTACTGGGGATTCTCCTGCTGCTGGGGCGAAAAGGTCGACCCATCCGACCCGCGTGACGTTGAAAAATGGACGGCGCGTGTGCTGGATGTCTACACCCGCGAATACGCACCGCTCGGCGGCGACGGCATCTATTTCCAGGCATTCACGGAAACAAACGACCGCGAAATGGGCGGCCGCCCGATCGCCGCACTCGTCACGGACTGGGCAAACGCCATCTGCGGTGCTCTGCACGCGGTCTACCCGACCCTCGACATCGAATTCGGCATTCACGCAACGTCCATCAAGGACGATTACCAAACACTGTCCGGCATCGACCCGAATGTCGCTGTCATGTGGGAGGACTGCGGCGATTTCCCGTATGCGTATTCCCCCGCCCGGCAAGCAGGGGCAGACGATGCGATCGCCTATACGGAAAAACTGCTGTCTCTGAACGGCAAAGACACCCGTTTCGCCGCCGTGCTGAAAGGCTTTTCTGTGCTTGACTGGTCGCGCTTTGAGCATTATCACGGGCCGACCGTCCTTGGGGAAGCACCGAAGGATTTCCTTGCCCGGCGCAACGCCGAAAAGCGGTTTGTCTGGCAGTATGTCCGCCCGTACTGGCTCTCGGGCATCGGAAAACTTTCCGACTACTGCCGCACAGTAGCTGATTCCGGTGTGCGCGAAACGACCGTCACCGCGCTCATTGAGGACGGTATGTTTGAATGTCACACCGCCCCCGCCGCCGTTGTTTTCGCCGGAATGCTCTGGGACTGGACGCAGGATCAGGGGGCGCTCATCCGGATGGCGGAGCACAGCGCGGATTTGGCGACAACATAAAAATTTCTGACAAAACCAAAGGAGCAACACGCAATGAACATCACAACAAAACCGTTATCCCTTGCCGCAATTCTCCTTTCCCTTTCATCCATCCTGCTGATTTCCTGCAGCGGAACGTCCGGCGATGCGGATTCCGTTTCCACCTCAGCCGACTCGGCCGGAACCGGCACGGAAACCACCGCAAATGACGGCACGCCGGTGTTCCCGGAAATGTCGTTCGGCGGCGAAGCCATGCATTTTCTGACGGAGGAATGCACCTTTGCCGACACCTACACCAGTTTTGAAATCTATTCCGCCGGCGCGGATGGCTCACTTATCAACGATACCGTTTATAACCGCAATCTGATTATTGAGGAAAAATTCGACGTCCGCATCACGGAGGAGCGTTTACAGAACGCATCCCAGGTCGCGCGCGACACGATTTTAGCGGGTGACAACGTGTACGACATCGTGATGCCGTATCTGAACAAATCGGTCTCCAACGCCCTACTCGGACAGTATTATGACTTAAATGACGTGGAAAACCTGCATCTGGAAAACAGCTGGTGGGATCAGCGCGCAAACGAGAATCTGAAAGTTGCCGGGCAGCTGTATTTCACGACGGGCGACATCAGCATTCTTGACAACGACTGCACGATGGTCATGTTCTTCAACAAACAGCTCGTGGGCGAATATGAACTTCCGAACCCCTACGAACTGGTCGAAAAAGACACCTGGACGCTCAACGCACTGTTTTCCATGTCCGCGCAGATGGCGGGTGATGTCAACGGCGACGGCAAAATGAAAGCGGAGGACGACCGGTTCGGTCTGTACGCGGCGTTCAACGTCCCGCACTCCCTGTATTTCGGCACGGGTGAGCGGATCGCGGACACCGATGCGGACGGCAATCTCGCGCTGGTCATGAACAACGAACGCGCGGCGGAGGTCATTCCGTACATTCTGGAAAACTGCCTTGCGGACTTCTGCATGACGCATTCCGTTGGGTTTGCGGATTCCGTGACGGCGTTCATGGAGGGACGGCTTCTGTTTGTCGGCTGGGCGCTGGCGGACATCAACAGCATCCGCGACTGCACGTTTGACTTCGGTATTCTGCCGTATCCGAAATACGAGGAATCGCAAAGCGAATATTACAGTCTCATCAGCATGTCTCTTGTGCCCGGCGTGAGCATTCCAATTACCAACACGGAACCGGAAAAGGCGGGGCTGATCCTGGAAGCGATGGCATATTATTCCGTTGACACGCTGACCGAAGCATACTACGAGACCGCGCTGAACAACCGCTACATCCGCGACGAGGAATCGGGCGATATGCTTGACATCATCTTTGCGAGCCGCACCTACGACTTCGGCTTCATCAACGACGTCGGCGGTCTCGGTCTTCTGATCCAGAATATGTATAAAGGTAAGCAGACCAATTTTGTTTCAAAGTATGAGGCTTTGGAAAGCAAAGCAAAAGCCGAGCTTGACGAGCTGACCAAGGCATTCGCGGCGTCGGAGAGTTTGCAGTAAGATAACCTAAAAGGGTGCCCCACAACCGTGCAGGCACCCTTCTTATATTCTGTTTTATACTTTTCCCATCGGTTCCTTTATCCGTTCACCATATCCTCCGCCAGCGCGACCGTCTTCTTGACTTCGTTTTCGATGCTCTTGCGCTTGGATTCGATGGTGGATGCGAGCTTGTCGCCGCCGGTTTCCACGCAGTTCTGCGGCAGAGTGATGGCGGACGACCAGTTGAAGACGAAGCCGGGGTCATAGGTCTTGGAGGCAATGATGATATTCAGCATTTCCGCAGACTCCTCGTCACGAATATACCGGTTCTGCAGATATGTCTCGGCAAATGTCGGTTCAACATCGACATAAGAGAGGTAAGACAGCGCATCCAGCACCGTGCCGATGTCGCCGTTGTCCGCATCATGTACCTTCGGCACGGACAGGGAGGTCGTGAACCAAATGGAGGTCATTGTGTAGTAGTCCTTCTGCTCCGCATTGTACTTCGGGATGGGCAGAATGCCGAAATCCTGCGCCATATCGGTAAAGCCGCCCAGGTTGCCGGGGCAGTTGAACATGAACAGACCGTTGCCTGCTGCAAACTTGCCGCCCCACAGGACATCCCACTTGTTTTCGACACTGGAATACATGGAATGGTTGACAACGATGGTGCGCGCGGTGTCGGAGAAGAATTCGGAGACCGCCTGCATCTTGTCGATGTTCTGCTCATCGGGGAGAACGAATTCCGGAACGTCATCTGCGTTCTTTTCAAAAATGTTGCATCCGAACGCGGTTGTCAGCGCCAGCGCATCGAACATCTGACCGATACAGCCGTACATATCGTCGGAGTCGGTCTGACCGTTACCGTTGGAGTCCAGCGGAATGACTTTCATCATTTCATACATCGCATCGAGTGTCCATGTACCGTCACGGACCATCTGGTAGGGGTATTCGAGATCATATTCGTCAAACAGCGCTTTGTTGAACATCACGAACCACGCGACGGAGTCCGCATAATGGCACAGCGGAGAAAGCAGAACGAACTGCGAACCTGCAAGTGTGAATGCTTCGTTTGCATCATGATTCCACCAGTCCTGTTCCAGCTGCAGATTCGGCACCTCCGAGAAGTCCAGCAGATAGCCGTTGTTGAAGAATACCGACTGCACCGTCGTCTTTGCGTTGATGACATCATAGATGCCCTCGCCGGACAGCGTATCGTTGGTGACGGCACTTTGCAGGGAGCTGTCGTCGTCAAAGCCGTTGCAGACGATGGAAACGCCGAGTTTTTCCTCAATCTCGCGCTCTCTCTGATAGACTGCGTCGTTCATCTTCGCGCCGTTTTCCTCGGCGGTCGCAATGTCGTTGTCGCCCATGTCGTCGGAGCCGATATTGATGGCGGCAAAGGTGATCTCCGCACCGTCTGCGGAAATGGCGGGCAGAGAAGCGAAATAGTCCGCCTTTGCCTGTGCCTTTTCGTCAACGGTCACGGCTTCTTGTTCGGTTCCGGTCGCCGCCGTGGTCTCGCCGCCGGTCTGGGTATCGTTGTCACCGGAACAGCCGACCACGCCGCCGGCAAGGAGCAGGGCAAGCAGGGCAGCTGCGCCGAGGAATTTTTTGTTGGTTTTCATGATGATTAAGTCCTTTCATTGGTTGATGGGGGGAGTGGGGAGTAATGGTGTCAACATAAGGTCGTCGATAAACGGTTTTGATAGAAAGACGGGCGTACAGGCGTACCGTCGGCGTTTCGTTATTTTCCCTTGCAAAACAACATCGTCGCCCTTAACCTGCCATTCTCAGCAATTTATCCCACTCACTCCTGCGTCATATGCAGATACTGCGTATGACTGACACAGAGCATCATCGGTTCACCTGCCAGAAACCGTCCGATGTCGTCGAGGATCGCTTCGGTCATATACGCGCCGGAGGGCATTCCGGCAAGATGGGGCTGCAGGATGACGTTATCTGTGCAGGCAAGCAGACGGCTGTCCTGCGGCACACCCTCTTTTTCATAAACGTCCAGTACACAGCGGATGCGCCCGGTCTGCACTTCCGCAATCAATGCTTCCGTATCGACAAGCGACCCGCGCGCCGTGTTGACAAGCAATGCGCCGTCGGGCATATGGGCAAGTGCGCCCGCGTTGACCATATGATAAGTTTCGGGGGTCTGTGCGGCGTGGACGGTCACAACGTCACAGCGCATCGCATCAGCAAGCGCCCCGGGGCGGGCAAATTCCCACGCATCCAGCGCATCCGGGGGAAGATACGGGTCGTATACCGTCACGCGGCAGGCAAACGGACGGAGCATATCGAGCAGGTTCCGCCCGACCATACCCAGTCCCACCAGTCCGACCGATGCGCCGATGAGCGAATGCGTTTCGGGACAACCCTTTTGCCATCCACCCGCGCGCATCGTGCGGTCGTATGCGGGAATGCCGCGCAGACCGGCTAAAATGTAGCCAAGCGCCCCCTCCGCCACATATTTTGCCATGACGGAATTGGCAGACAAGACCGGAATACCGCGCGTATAAAATTCCTCACTTGCGATATGCGCCACCGTTCCGGCACAGTGCGCAAGAAGCTTTAAGCGCGGTGCGCACGACAGCAGTTCCTCGTCATACTGGGTCGAGCCCCAGTGCGTTATGACGATGTCGGTATCGGGCAGAAGCACTTTCAGCTCGTCTCTTGTATACTGCCGCGGATGGGGGTTCACGGTCAAGTTTCCCAGTGCGCGGAACCGCTCCATCAGATGCGGCGGGATGTATTTGTCTCTCGTGCCGCCCACGGGGACGGTAAGCAGAATGTTCATTATATTTTTACTGGTCAATGGAGGTGTAGACCTCGATCAGCTCATCGAGCTTCTTCTGGAATGCCTTTTCCTTCTTTGCATATGCGGATGCAAAGTCGGACTTCTTGCCGCCCATCAGTTCGCGTTCGATAAGTCCAAGACCGTTCAGCGCGTAGTTGTAGATGAACGCAAAGTCGGTCGTGGAATTGTCGTGGATCATATCCAAAATCTGCATCGCGGCATCAGTGGAGTCACGGGTATACTTGACCTTGACTGCGACCTCATAGTATGCCGGCAGGACATTCTTGTATCCCTCGAACGCCATCTGTTCCATAACTGCGGTCGTCGTATCGACCTTGGAGCAGGTCGTGGGCAGGCAGGAAACAACGGAAATATCGTGTGCAAGAGACAGATATTCCTCCTGCGCCTCGTCATATTTGGGGAACGGAATGACCGCGTAATCGACATCCATGTCACGCAGAAGCTCGGAGGTGTAGAACCAGCCGGGCAGATACAGAAGCTCGTTTGCGTTGAACTTTGTCGGCATCACGACGTCCAGCGAATTGTAGTCTGCCGGGAACACGCGCACGCCGGGGTTCTCGTAGTACAGGCTGTACAGCTTCTGGGTATGGGTGACGGTCTTTTCGTTGTTCATCATCAGGTACGGGATATTGTTTTCATCGCGTTCCGTTGCACGGATGCCCGCATTGTAGGTGAAGTGGTCGGTCAGGTTCGCGGTGATGACACCGATACCGTAGCGGTCGTCGTCGTCATACTGACCGTTACCATTTAAGTCCTGATACATTTCGGTGCAGATCTCGCCGAGCCGGTCAAAGGTCCATTTGCCGTCGAGCACTTCCTTGTACATATCGTCAACGCTTTCATAATTCTGTGTATACAGCTGCTTGTTGACGTACATACAACTCATGTTGCGCAGAACGCCCAGCGTGATGTCGCCCGTCACAAAGTATGTCTTGCCCTCGCCGATGGACATTTCCGCAATGTAATCCTGATACCACCACGGCTGATCGAGATGCAGATATTCGCATCCGTCCAGGTTGAGGATGATGTTGTCCAGCACCAGCGGCACGATGTTGTACTGGCAGGCAAAAATGAGGTCGTAGTCGTCGGAGCCGGCAGTAACGGAACGGCGCACGGTTGCCGCGGTATCGCCGTTGGCTCCGCCCTGCATATACATATCCTGATACGTGAATGTGACATTCAGCTTGGATTCCGTATTGATGATGCGGTTATAGATGGCATCATTGACGACGTCACCGGTGGATTCATCGACATGGAGCATGAACGCATCGTTCTCAAAATAGAATCCGTTGATGATGCGGATCTCCTCTCCTCCGAAATCCAGGTTATCGGGAAGCAGGGACTGCAGTTCGTCCTCCGTTTCCGCAATTTCGGTCACAGCCGCCGATTCGGGCGCATTGGTTGCGGTTCCGCCGTCGTTGTCGGAATCTCCGCAGGAGACCAGTCCCGCAAGAACGAGCGATGCAAGCAGCAGGGAAAGCATGGTTTGTTTTTTCATTGGATTTCACCTTACCTTTTATAAATTAAAGAAAGTGGAACGGAAAACGCATTCCGTCCGGTCGTTATCTTTAATTATACCAAAAATCAGCGGGTTTGTAAAGGATTTTTTGCGAATCGGTAAAAAAATTCTCAGAATTTAATGAACTTCAAAGTTATTAACTCCGGAGTTAATTATTTTTCAGTATTACATCCGGATTTCATGGATACCAAAATCCGCGCATGACGGTAAATGGCTTACAAATTTTCAAACTTTTCACACGCACATAATTGATTTTCCGCCCATTCTATGGTATAATAAAAGAATACAGATTCTACGCGAGAGGACGGCGCTCAAATGAACGACAGGACAGACAACAAAAACAAGGAACCGAATCCGCTGAAACAGCAGGATGATTTTTGGGACCTGGACAAAATGCTTCCGCAGTCGGTGCAGGGACGGGTGTTCACAGAACACAATACCGCTGTGCGCGACACCGATGCCGTGGAGATCTCCGCGGGAGACGACGACGGGGCGGCAGATGAGGTGCGCATTCCGCCGATCCCGAATATCACGAGCCGGATGCAGCGTGCCGCTTCCTACCGTTCCGAAAACCGCGCATCACGCGGCCGGGATCCGATGGGTTCCCGCCACACACCGGGCGACGTGTCCCCGCAGATGGCACAGCCGGTGTGCAGCTATGAGCCGGAAAACAGCTTCATCCGCCGTGTCAGCGTATTCCGCTGGCCTGAGCGGTTCAATTATTACGAACGCTTCACCGCCGATGCGGAACGCTATTACAACCGCACCGCACAGGAGTGCCCGTTTGTCAATTTCTTTGCCTATATGCCGCAGTACGGCGGAATGTCGCAGGATCAGCTGCGGTGGTATCTGTACTGGCGCGACAACGTGCGGCACGGCGTTTACCTTTCCACCGATTACAGCTATATTTTCCTGTACGTCTACGAGATCATCAATCTGCCCGACAAGATTTCCCCCGCCGAGGGTCTGGAAAAGCTCTGCGACGTCTGGCTTGCGTACAGAGAACAATTCCCGCGCCTTGACCGGTATCTTGGGGAATGGGTCTGCGACTACTGTCTTGTCTATCAACTGCCCGCCCCCTTGGAACGGCTTCGGGACATTCTGCCCTCGCTTGTCGCCATGCTGACGTTCCGGGAATTTTATCTGGAATTCAACGCCGACGGCGACTGCCCCATCACCGCCCAGCTCTGCGACATTCTGACGGGTGCCGCCTGGAAGCAGAGCAAATATCTGACCCCAGAAAACCGCCCGTTATTTGAGGAGCATCTTTACGCCGCCGTGCTCGGTGTGCTCCGCCATGCGTGGGCGGTCGATCCCGATTTTGTTTCCCTGCTCGGCTTCAACGAGGTCGTGCAGTCGCGCAATGCGTTCTCGGGTGCCTTGTGTACCTACGCCTGCAAACGGCGCATTGACGTTTCCTATCTTTCCCTGTCCCGCTCTTATCAGCTGAAATTCATCATCGCCGACCTGTTCAAGCTGGCGGAAAACTGCATCCGTGCGCATCTTGGCATCAAAGCGCGGCTGAACGCCGCCGGGGTTCCGGAGCTGCTCAAAAACGACGTGAAAGCGTATTTTGAGGAGCATCTTCCCCCCTACCGCAAGCCGGAAAAAGCCGCCGCCGCATCCCGTGCCGCCAAAGCTGCCGCAGAGCAGAAAAAAGAAGAATCCGCCTACGCCGCGCTGTACGAACCGCTCTCCCGGGAGCTGTCAACGGAAAACGCGCTCGCCCTGGAAATGGATTCGTGGGCGAACACCGGTCTGCTCGTGCCGGAGGATGACGGCGGGACGGAGGAAACCGTGACATCGGGAGATGTCGTGGTATCAGAAGATACCGGGGTATCAGAAGATACGTCCGCCGCACCGAAGACACCGGACATTCCGGAAGCACTGTCTGTCGCTCCCACCCTCGATACCGATACCGTTCCTGACACCGACGACATCACCTATGACGACCCCTATGAAAATTTCGTGCGCCATTTAAGCGATGCGTATTACACCGCGCTCAAGCACATCATCTGCCGGGAAGAAGCGGAATTTTCCGCCTTGTGCGCCTCTCTTACCATGCTCCCCGATGCAGTCGCGGATGCCATCAATGAGCTTGCCGTCACCTATACCGACGATACGGTACTGGATGCGGACGGTAATTTCTGGATTTTATCCGATTTTTATGCAAACGACGTCATGAACGCTGTCGTTGCACGGGAAGAGGATGCGTGAGGGATGATGAGAAAATTTCCGATAACATAAAATTATATAAAAATAAATGAAAGGAACTTCCCCATGCCGCGCCAAAAAGCCGATACAAACACCGCAAAAACCGCATCTTCTTCCCCGCTTCGTCAGAAAAACGCAAAACAGGGCGTCTGGCGGTACGGGATTCTGGGGGTGCTGTTCGTTTTTGTCATCGGGTTTTATCTTGCGCGGCTCGTCGGGCTTCAGATGACAGATCCCGACGGGAGCACGGTGACGGTCAACGGGGAAAAGGTCGTTGTGACCGAGCGGGTGGTGACGGTGCGCGCGAAGCGCGGCTCGATTCTCGACCGGAACGGCGTGCCGCTGGTGCAGGACGTCACACGGTACCAGATGAAGCTGGATGCCGCATCGTTTCCGGCGGAGGATGCCGCGGCAAATGCGCTGATTGCTTCCCTTTTGTCCCTGCTTGACGAAACGGGAGACGAGATCCGTTCTTCTTCGATGCCCGTCACATGGGGATACGCGGACGACCGGTATCTGTATTTTCTGAAACCCGAAACGCTCTCTTCCTCCGACCGCGCGCGCTACGAAACGTATCTTGTGACCCTCGGTCTTGACACGGCGGAAACGCTTTCCGCAGACGTCTTTCTCAATGCGGTGTTCTCGCGGTATCATTTGTATGCGGAGGAGGACACGGAGGGGATTTCCACGCCGGCAGAGGAAAAAACGCTTTTGTACGACCGTCACACCGCGTACCGCATCGCCTGCATCCGGTATGATCTGGAGGTTCTGACCTTTGACACGGCGAACCCGTATCTGTTGTGTGACGATGCGGCGCTGTCCCTCATTACCCCAGTCAGAGAACAGAATCTGCGCGGCGTGTCGTTTACGGTGCAGACGGAACGGGAATACTGCTATCCCGGCTACGCATCACACATTCTCGGCAGAACGGGCAAGATCCAGGCATCTGTCGCGGAATATTACACATCCCAGGGGTATCCGCTTGATGCGCTGGTAGGGCTTGACGGCATTGAGGGCGCGATGGAGGAGGCTCTGCGCGGCACGGACGGAAAAATGCGCATTGAAGAGGATGCGGACGGCAACATTCTGCGGCAGACGGTATTGACGGAAGCCGTTCCCGGTATGGACGTTTATCTGACCATTGATATTGATTTGCAGATAGCGGCCGAGAATGCGCTGAAAGAGAACATCGACTATATTGTCGAAAGCGCCCTCTCCACCGGAGAAGAACAGAGCGGCGAAGATGCGAACGCCGGTGCGCTCGTCGTACTCGACCCGAACAGCGGCGCGGTGCTGGCATCCGCTTCCTATCCGACCTTTGACCTGACAACTTACGACTATACCGCCCTCTCGACGGACGAAATGCTGCCGCTTCTCAACCGGGCATTGCAGGGAACGTATGCGCCCGGCTCGGTCTTCAAGGTGGGCATCGCCGCGGCGGCGATGGAAAACGGTCTCATTGATGCGGATACGGAGATCGACACGAAGGGCATTTACACATTCTATGACGATTATCAGCCGCGGTGTTGGCTCTATACGCGGACGGGTCTGTCGCACGGAAGCATCAACGTCATCGAAGCCCTGCGCGATTCGTGCAACTATTTCTTCTTTGATTTAGGACGTCAGCTCGGTGCCAACACGATGGCGGATTTCATGTCATCCCTTGGACTTGGGCAGAAAACGGGCGTGGAGCTGCCGGAATCGGCGGGCATTCTCTCCTCTCCCGCGTACACGCAGAGCAAGGGCATCACCTGGACGGGCGCGGCAACGCTTCAAACCGCCATCGGTCAGGCGTACAACGCATTCACGCCGATGCAGCTGGCGGTGTATCTGTCAACACTGGTCAACGGCGGCACGCGGTACGGGGCGCATTATGTGCTCGGCGCGGCGGAAGCGGGAACGACGCCCGCCTTTGACGGTACGGGCGAGGTGCTTGACCGGATATTGCTTGATGAGGAGACCCACGCGACACTGATTGCCGCCATGCGTGAGGTTGCGGAAAACGGCTCCGCGACCCGTGTCTTCCGCGGGTACGGCGTTTCCGTCGGTGCGAAAACCGGTACGGCAGAGGTCGGCGACGGCGGCAGTCCGAACGCAGTCTTTGCGGGATTCGCGCCGCTTGACGACCCGGAGCTTCTGTGCGTGTCCGTCATCGAAAACGGTGCCTCCGGCACCAGTGCCGGACTGTGCGTCAGAGACGTGTTTGACGTGTGGTTCGGAGAATAAGGGCAACACCGCATAAATGAGCAGAAGAAAAACGAACTCAGCAGGAAACCACCGAAAGGCAGAGTATATCCCTCGATATCGCTCCAAAAGGCGCACTGAATCAGACCGCCGCCCGTGAGGATCTGCCGGCCAGGATCAGATTCGCCAGAGCGAACATCATATTCAGTTTGGCTGTCTGTTTTCGCAGCCCTCGGTATCGCGTCTTTCGGTACCGCAGCTGTCCTTTCACGACAGCAAAGACGTGTTCAACTTTCGCTCGGACGGATGATTTTTCG
>JAFUPC010000100.1 GCA_017481495.1 Clostridia bacterium | reverse complement strand
AGATATACATGAAAATGCCCCTCGGAAGAGGGGCATGAAAAACCGGTGCGTGGATCTTATTCCCAGGAGAGCGCAAGCTGCTCACCATAGAGCGGGGCGATATCGTCCTGTGAATAGGTGTTTTTCCGGAGTCCGGTGTCCAGTGTATTGGTTACGGTGCCGTCCCACAAAATCCCGTCGGCGGAGTAGACTGTGACATCATAGCCGCACATATCGATGCCGCTGTATTTTTCGGCACGGGTATTATCGGCGACGGCAAGACGGGTGCCGTCAAAGGCGGTGACGTGGTCGCTTGTGATGGCGATCGGCTCACCCTCTGCATCTGTGACACAGTTCACTGTGAACGCATGGGTGTAGGTACCCTCGGATTCGGTCAGAACCATGAGCTTGTCGTGCGTGACGGCGACGGTGTAGTCCTCATAAATTTTCAGGTGACGGAAGAATGCTCCGCCGACCGAGAATGTCTGCAGGCAGTCATAGGACACAGGATCGATGACGTCGATCTGCACGGTGGTATCATCGGCTTGGGTCACGAGAAGCAGGCGCGTTTCGGCGGCATTGAAGTACAGCCCCTCAATCTTTGTGCCGGGCTTGAGCGGGTACACCATTTCCATTGAATCAACGTCAATGCCGATGTCTGATGTGCTGGTGCCGCGCCGGTAGGGCAGACGGTAGATGCCGTAGCCGCCCTTGATTTCGGAGGTGTCGATCTGCATATCCTGTTCCCCTTTATCGGTTTCGGTATTGAAGGTGAAATAGCAGTTTTTGCTGTCGGCGGCGGAGAGGGCATAGAAGTAGAAGCCGACACCGTCTACCGTGGCAGAACCCCAGCTCATGTTATGTCCGCCGCGCGTCAGGCTGATTTCCAGAACCTCATCGAGCATCGGGATTTTGAAGTAATCGCGGAATCTCTGCACGACATACGCCTCCGTACCGGGCGCGGCGACGGTGGTCGGGGACACATCGTTGTTGGTCCAGAAGACACCGGGCAGATGGATTTGTACGTTGATCGGATAATAGTCGTAGTAGTCGGACAGATGAACGATCTTTTTCGCTTCAACGCCCGGTTCCGCTTCCATATACAGTTCGTTGTATGCCGCCGCAAGACCGAGCGACGGATTTGTCGCCACCTCGCGGAAGCTGCCGTATTCATTGGTTACATCAAAGTTCTGCGCCTCGATCTCGCCAAGCGGCATACCGAATTTTTCGATGGCATCGGTAAAGTCAAATCCGCGGGACGGGTCGGAGTCGATTTCAATATATGTCGGATCGTAATCCGATATTCCATGGATGCGCCATGCGGAAAAGTCAAAATCGGTTTCCGCTGTTTCCGGATGACCGAGCGCGTGCGCCGTTGTCCAGACGGCATGGTTTCTCCAATGATTTTTGGACACGACCGTCAGGCCTGCCGCCGCTCCGATGTCCCCCTGATGTGTGATCTCCGCAAGATGCACATCGCAGACATCGGACTGCAGGGACACCGCCGTGCAGATCAAGGTTCCGATGGCAAGGGAGAACAGCAGAACCGTGCTTATAAGGATTCCTTTCATCGGATTTTGCTCCTTTCGTTCATTCGTCCTCTCCCGTCAGCGTATGCAGCGCACGGCTGACACGGTCGGCGCGGTAGGAATACGTGTTTTTGATATACTCGACGAGCGAGAGTCCCTCACCGTCGAGTGTGTCGGTTGTGACATCGCCGATGATGCTTCCGGTGCGGAGCAGCAGCGCGCGTCCGATGAAATCGGAAACCTCCTCAATCAGATGCGTTGACAGCACGACCGTTTCATGCGGTTCAAGGATGCCGAGCAGCACCTTGTAAAAGTCCTCGCGGTTGAAAATGTCATTGCCGGCAAACGGCTCATCCATGAAGATGTAGTCAGCCCCCTGCGACAGCGCCAGAATGACCTCAAACTGGTTCTTTTGCCCCGTGGAAAACGCGCGCAGCGGCTTGTGCTTCGGCAGGGCAAAAAAGTCCATCAGTGCGGTATAACGCTTGTCGGAGAAGCCGTCGAAATGATTTGCATAAAAATCGCGGTGGGCTGCGGCGGAAAGATTCGGGAAAAAGGAATGCTCGCTTGTCGCAAACGACAGCTTGGCGATGTTTTTTGTCGTGATCGGTTCGCCGTCCAGCGTAATGTCACCGTGAAAGCTGTGAAAGCCGAAGATGCACTT
>JAFUPC010000099.1 GCA_017481495.1 Clostridia bacterium | reverse complement strand
TGTTGTCTTTGAGCACAAGTTCACACGCCTTGATTTTGAACTCCTTGCTGTACGTCCTTTTCAATGGACTCACCTCTTTCAAGTTAATTATACCACTAACTCTTCGATTTGTCCACTTATATTATACAACTTTCTTTCCATATCTCTTCACTCTTCACTTTTCACTCCAAACCAAGGGGGTTATCATGCAGTCGCGCCGGAAGATCCGCCGCACCCATTCGTTTGCCGATACCGTCCGTGCGCATCTTGCGGAGATGGATCTCCCGTGTGCGGTGCTGGCGGTCGCGCTTGCGCTGTACGGTATTTTCGTTATCACAAGTGCCGTCCACACGACGATGGAGAATTACGGCATCAAGTACATCGTCATCCAGACCGTCGCCGTTCTGCTCGGCGTTGCCGGGATGGCGGTAGTGTCCGCGCTTGATTATGAGCGCTGGATGAAAAAACTGTCGGTTCCGCTGTTTCTGTTCACGGCGGCGATATTGGCGGCGACCCTTGTCATCGGAACGGGTGAGGGGTCAAACAAAAGCTGGATTCGATTCGATTTCCTTCCCATTGGCATCCAGCCGTCGGAATTTGCAAAAATTTTCTTTATCTGCACGTTTGCGTACCATCTCGCATCCGTGCGCACGAAGCTTCACAAGCTGCGCAATCTGCTTGCACTCTGTCTTCATTTCGGAGTCATCTGCGGACTGGTGCTCTTGCAGGGCGACCTTGGCTCGGCGCTCGTGTTCGTGTTTGTTTTCATCTGCATGATGTTTGCATCAGGCGTGAAACTGCGGTACTTTCTCTTGGCGGCAGGGGCGGTGTTGTGCGCAAGTCCGTTTTTGTGGGAGCATCTTTCCTATTACCAGAAACAGCGCATTCTCGTCGGGTTCTCGCCGGAATCCGACCCGCAGGGCTTCGGGTATCAGGTGCTCCGCGCAAAAGAAGCGATCGCCAATGGCGGCATCACGGGCATGGGATACCTGCAAGGGGAACTGTCGCAGAATGCTGCGGCAAGCGCTCTGCCCAAACGCCACACCGATATGATTTTCGCCGTGATGGCGGAGGAACTCGGCTTTGTCGGTGTGTGCGTGTATCTCGTTCTGTACGTCGCGCTTGTCGTGCGGATCTTATGGGTCGCCGCGCACGCGCGGGGATATATGGGCAGTTACATCTGCATCGGTGCGGCGGCGGTGTTCATTTTCCAAGGGCTTGAAAACATCGGAATGTGTATGGGGCTTCTGCCGGTCATCGGTCTGACCCTGCCGTTTCTGTCCTACGGCGGCTCGTCCGCGTTGTCGCTGTTTTTGCTTGTCGGTGTCGTGGAAAGCGTTGCCGCGCACCGAGTCAAATATTATACGGAACGCGATGATCTATTGTAAAAAAGGAGGTGCTCACGCATGGCATACGGAAAAACGCCCGATAAGTCGCTTGAACTGAAAGAATTGTTAAAAAAGCCGGGTGCGCCCGGCGGCGCGTGGCTGCTCTGCGGGCCGGAGGCGTATCTGTCGTCCTTTTATCTTGCGCAGATGCGAAAAAAAGTCATTCCCGATGCGGATATGGGATTTTTCGACCACATCCGCCTCTCCGGTGCGGAAACGGATACGGACGGCTCCACACTTGGGGCGCGGCTTGCCGCCGCGTGCGAGGGTCTGCCTGTGATGAACGAATCCAAGCTCATCGAGATTGCGGAGCCCGGTTTTTCCGACATGAAAGCGGCGGAGCTGAAAGAGTTCTGTACAGCCCTTGAAGCACTTCCCGACTATCCGTATGTGACGGTCGTCACCTTGTGCGCGGAAGAGGAATTCAACACCACTGATTACCGTGCGCAGTCGGGGACGGTCTGGAAAGCCCTTGAAAAAGCGGGAATGCACATCGTCCCGTTTCCGTATCAGGACAAGGGAAAACTGCGGACGTGGTGCGCAAAGCATTTCGCTTCCGATGGCATTGATGCCGCGCCGTATCTGATTGACAAAATGATCGACCGTGTCGGCACGTCCATGACCGCGCTTGCCGGGGAGATGCAGAAGCTGTGCTGTTATCTGCACGCAAATGGGCGGGGTGCGCTGGCGGAAGCCGACATTCCGCTTGTCTGCACGGTGACGGAAAACGCGGAGGATTTCGGTATCCAGACTGCCGTGCGGAACCGGGACATCCGGGCGCTCGTCACGCAGTACCGCATTCTGAAAGCGGAACGCGCGGAGCCGATGCAGCTGTTTTTCTCCATTTCGTCCGCGATCGGAGACTTGTGGCGGGTCAAAACGGGACTTGCCGAGGGGTATACGCGCGAGGAGCTGATGCGCATTTATAAAATGAAAGACTATCCGATGCGCCTTGCTGTCCAGGGGTGCGGAAATTACACCCTCGCGACCCTGGAACGCCTGCAAAAATTGTGTGCGGAGACGGATGTGAAGCTGAAATCGTCGTCCGTGGACGGGTATGTGCTCATCGAGCGGCTGATCTGCGCGATGACAAAATTATACGATGCGGAACTGGAACTGCACGGCGGTAATGAAACGGGGAGTCGAGGGACGGTGACATCATGAAACGCAGTCATACGACCCCGACACCGAAGAAGATCACCGCGCAGTCCGTCACGGAGGGTGTCGGGCATGAAGAAGAAAGCGGTCTGCGGCGCATTCTGATCCCGGTTCTCATTGCCGCCGTTTTGTGTACCGCAATTCCGACGGCACTCATCGCCGCCGGTTACCGGGAGCCGGTACGCATGGCGGTCAACACGGTGCTGACCCCGGTGCGCAGTGTCATCTCCGGCATCGGCGACGGGGTAAGGGACATCGCGGCATACATTACCGAATTTGATGCGCTGAAAGCAGAAAACGAACGCCTGCGCGCACAGCTTGCCACGATGGAAGACAAGATCCGCGAAGCCGAGCTGACTCTTGAAGAAAACGCTTTTCTGGAAGAATTTCTGGAACTGAAAGAAAATCACGACGATTACCGCTTCTTAAAATGTGAGATCGTTGCCGCCGAAGAAACGGGATACAAGCGCACCCTGACCCTGAACGCCGGTGCGGGCGAGGGCGCGGCGGTCGGATACCCGGTCATCACGGCGTCCGGCATTGTCGGACGCATCACAGAAGTCGGAACGAACTGGGCAAAGGCGGAACCCATCACAGAGCTGTCCTCCTCTGTCGGCGCTTATGTCGAGCGCACCGGTGCGATGGGCGTGGCGGAAGGCTCCTACCTCTGCCGCGATGCGGGACAGCTGCTTTTGTCGTATCTGGAACAGGATGCCGACATCACTGTCGGCGACCGCGTGCGCACCTCCGGCGTCAACAGCTACTACCCGCGCGGTCTGCTCATCGGGGAAGTCACGGAAGTCCGAATCGACCCGGCAACGAGCGAAAAGACCGCTGTCATCACCCCCACCTCCGACCTCTCCGACCTGCGGGATGTCATGATTTTGACCGATTTTGCGATCTATGATACCTCCGGAACGGGGGATGCGGAGGAGGATGCGGAGCGTGCGGGGGATTGAGACAATAGGAAAGAGTGCAGGCGATTCTCTGTTTGAGGTGCGTTGTTTCGGTGAAAACTTTACATTGGAAAGAACACAGGCAGAAAGGTTCGCACGATAAACCTTCTTGTCTGCGTTCTGATAAAAGTGTTATTATAACCTCAACATCCCCATATCTTCCACCACAATCCCCCAAAAAAAGAAAGGAACCCAACCATGTCCGAAATTTATCAAAGTGTAAAAACCATCTGTGAACACGCAAACGCCGCGGCCGTGATTCTTGCGCAGACTACGGGGCAGGCGCGCAATGCGGCACTGCTTTCCATGCGGGATGCACTGCTTGACGGAATGCCGGAGATCCTTTCGGCGAATGCGGAGG
>JAFUPC010000098.1 GCA_017481495.1 Clostridia bacterium | reverse complement strand
TGTTGTCTTTGAGCACAAGTTCACACGCCTTGATTTTGAACTCCTTGCTGTACGTCCTTTTCAATGGACTCACCTCTTTCAAGTTAATTATACCACTAACTCTTCGATTTGTCCACTTATATTATACAACTTTCTTTCCATTTCTCTTCTCTCTTCTCTCTTCTCTCTTCACTCCCCCAAATTCTTCCCCCACGAAAGGATATAACCCTCATGATCCACACCATTGAAAACGCTCGCTTCCGCATTTCCGCCAGAGAGCGCGGCGCGGAGCTGTGCGCGTTTACCGAGAAAACAGAAAACGGCACCTACGAACATCTCTGGGAGGGCAATCCCGACATCTGGTCAGGGCAGTCGCCGCTTCTGTTCCCCATCGTCGGGCGTCTGCGGGATGACCGGTATATACTGAACGGAACAGAATATCATATGCCCAAGCACGGCTTTGCAAAGAAAATGGATTTTGTTCCGGAAAAAATGACCGATGACAAAATGATCTTTCTGCTGACGGACACCGAGGAAACACGCGCGGGTTTTCCGTATGCGTTTGCACTGCGCGTGGTGTATTCATTTGTCGAAAACGGCTTCAAAATGGAATTCCGTGTCACCAATCCCGGCGAGGAGACAATGTATTTCTCTATCGGCGCGCATCCGGCGTTCCGGATCGCACTCGGTGACAAGGTCGTTATGGACTGCGACGAAACACTCGGCGCGTATCAGTTCAATGAGGATCTCCTGCGCAAAAAGGAGCTTCTGCCCGTCTTTGAAAACTCCCGGGAACTTGTCGTGACGGAGCACCTCTTTGACAACGATGCGCTGGTGTTTGACGGCGTGAGATCCCGCGGCGCAAGTGTCATCCGCGCGGACGGACACAACGTTCACGTCGATTTCGGCGGCGCGCCGTGTCTCGGTATCTGGGCAAAGCCCGCTGCACCCTATGTCTGCATCGAACCGTGGTACGGCATTGATGACATCTGTGATGCTGGTGCCGACATTACGAAAAAGGAACGCATCGTCGCGCTGGGCGCGGGGGAGACGTTTGTGTTCCCCGTCACTGTGCAAATAATGACCATATAATAGAAAAATGTGTCCGTTTTTTCCCCGGAAAACCACTTGACATCTCCGTGAATTTATAGTAAAATAAACATAACAGAATTTTTATGGAATCGAGGTAAGTCTGAAAATAAATTTTCAGATATGTTTTGAGTCTTTCGCAGTCTTGCGACTGCGATTTTGTGCAAGCACAAAACCAGCCTTAATTCCACAAGAAAGGAGACTTTCGCACAGCGAAAGTCACGGTAATACCAATGAAAAAAGCACTCATCTTCTGGGGCGGCTGGGACGGACACGAACCGCAGCTGGTCTCCCGCCGGTTTGCTGCAATTCTTGAAAAGAACGGTATCCAGACCGAGGTTTATGACCACCAGGAATGCCTTTCCGACTACGAAAAACTGCTCACCTACGACCTCATCGTCCCGTGCTGGACGGGCGGAAAGCTGCTTTATTCGCACAACGTCGCGGAAGCGGTCGCAAGAGGGGTCGGTCTTGCCGGATGCCACGGCGGAATGTGCGATGCGTTCCGTGAGGACACCGAATGGCAATTTATGACCGGTGGTCAGTGGGTCAGCCATCCGGGCGGCGACATTGCCTATACCGTCAACATCCGCCGGAATGCCAACCCCATCACGGAAGGGCTGGAGGATTTCCCCGTGGAAAGCGAGCAATATTATCTGCACGTTGACCCCGCCATCGAGGTTCTGGCGACCACGCGCTTCCCGGTCGCAAATTATTACCACTGCGCAAACAAGCCCATTGATATGCCCGTTGTCTGGACGAAATTCTGGGGCATCGGCCGCGTGTTCTACAATTCGCTCGGCCATCACGACGATGTATTCGACAAGTCTCCCGCGGCGCAGGTCATGATGGAGCGCGGAATGCTCTGGGCGGCAGGCGGAAAAGAATACGCGGAAAAGAACGATCTGACCGTTGACCGCTATCTCAACAGCGCAAAGATGTATTAAGGAGAGGTTTTTGCCATGACAAGAATCGGTATCGTCGGTGTCGGTGCGATCTCCGGCATCTATCTTGAAAATATCACGAACAAATTCAAAAACATCGAGATCATCGGTGTCTGCGACCTCATCCGCGAACGCGCGGAAAATGCGGTCAAAAAGTACAACATTCCCAAGCTTTACAATGATATGCACGAGCTGTTTGCAGACCCGGATGTCGATCTCGTGCTGAACATCACGCGCCCCTACGAGCATTTTGAGGTCTCCAAAGCCGCGCTTCTCGCAGGCAAACCCGTCTATTCCGAAAAGCCGCTCGGCGCGACGTGGGAAGAGGGTCTGGAACTGGTCAGAATTGCCGAGGAAAAAGGTCTTTGGATCGGCGGCGCACCGGATACCTACATGGGTGCCGGCATCCAGACCTGCCGCAAACTCCTTGACGAGGGTGCCATCGGCGACATCGTCGGCGCGACCGCGTTCATGACCTGTCACGGACACGAATCGTGGCATCCCGACCCTGAATTCTACTACAAATTCGGCGGCGGCCCGATGCTGGATATGGGCCCGTACTACGTCACCGCGCTCATCAACTTAATGGGCGGCGTCAAGCGCATCGGGGGTATGATCTCCAAACCCTTTGCACAGCGCACCTGCACCTGCAAGGAACACAACGGCGAGATCATTGATGTCGATGTTCCGACCTCCTATTACGGTGTCATGGAATTTGCCTCCGGTGCGGTCGGCTCCATCCTGACCTCCTTTGACATCTGGGGCGCAAAGCTTCCCATCATCGAGATCTACGGCTCCAAAGGCACTCTGCGTGTTCCCGACCCCAACTGCTTCGGCGGCCCGGTCGTTCTCCACACCCCCGAAAAGGGCGACGAGGAGATCCCGCTTGCCTTTGACTATCCCGAAAACTCCCGCGCACTCGGTCTTGCCGAAATGGCATCCGCAATCGAGCATGGCCGCCGTCCCCGCGCAAGCTGGAAGCAGACCCTCCACGTTCTCGAAGTCCTCACCGGCTTTGAACGCGCGGCAGCACAGGGCGGTTATCTTGACATGACCACCACCTACGAGCGCGAAGCCCCGATGGCGCAGGGGTTGGAGCATGGGGTGCTGGATTAAAAAGTAAATGCGGGCGGTATTTGAGAGAGAGGCGTTCAACATAAAGGCGACGATGTTGTTTTTGCAAGGAAAAAATAACGTAACAGGGAAGGCGCAGTCGCCTGTACGCCCGTCTTTCTATCATAACCATTCATCGCCGCCTTGCAGTTGACAACCTCCCCATACGCACCATCCCCCCTCATCATGATACATACGGAGAACATAATCCCAATGACAAACATCGGCATTGTAGGTGTCGGGTGCATTTCCGGCATCTATCTTGAAAACATCACCAACCTGTACCGCGACATTCGGGTCATCGGTGTCTGTGACTTAGTGCGCGAACGCGCGGAAAACGCGGTAAAACAGTACAATATTCCCAAGATCTACAACGATATGCACGAGCTGTTCGCCGACCCCGAGGTCGATCTCGTGCTGAACATCACCCGTCCCTACGAGCATTTCGAGGTTTCCAAAGCGGCACTGCTTGCCGGCAAGCACGTCTATTCCGAAAAGCCGCTCGGCGCATCGTGGGAAGAGGGCAGGGAGCTTGTCAGAATCGCAGAGGAAAAAGGCCTTTGGATCGGCGGTGCGCCGGATACGTATCTGGGTGCCGGCATCCAGACCTGCCGCAAGCTGCTTGACGAGGGTGCCATCGGCGATGTCGTTGGTGCGACCGCGTTCATGCCCGGTCACGGCCCGGAATCGTGGCATCCCGACCCCGAATTTTTCTATAAATACGGCGGTGGCCCGATGATGGATATGGGGCCGTATTATGTGACCGCGCTCATCAATCTGCTGGGCGGCGTGAAGCGCATCGGCGGCATGACCTCCATTCCGTTCCCAAAGCGTGTTGCCACCTGCAAGGAGCACAACGGCGAGGTCATCGAGGTCGAGGTTCCGACGTCCTATTATGGCGTTCTGGAATTTGACTCCGGTGTCATCGCATCGCTTCTGACCTCCTTTGACATCTGGGGCGCAAAATTGCCCATCATCGAAATTTACGGCTCCAAAGGTACTCTGCGCGTTCCTGACCCCAACTGCTTCGGCGGGCCGGTCATTCTCCACACCCCTGAAAAAGGAGACGAGGAGATCCCGCTTGCCTTTGCGTACAAGGAAAATTCCCGCGCACTCGGACTTGCGGAAATGGCAAGCGCGATCGAGCACGGCCGCTCCCCGCGCGCAAGCTGGAAGCAGACGCTCCATGTTCTGGAAATTCTGACCGGATTTGAACGCGCATCAAAGGCAGGACAGTATCTTGACCTGACCACGACCTACGAGCGGACGGAACCGATGGATCCCACGCTTCCCGTGGGGGTTCTCTGAAAAAACGCATGAAAACGCTCATCATCAACGGTTCTCCAAGGAAAAACGGCGACACGCAGGCGCTCATTGATGCGTTCTGTCAAGGGGTCGCGGGCGAGGTGCGTATTCTGTCGGAAAAGGACAATATCTCCCCCTGCACCGACTGCCGCCGCTGCTGGAAAACCCCCGGCTGTTCCATGGGCGATGGGATGCAGGAGATTTATGAATACTTATCGGACTGCGATACGGTCGTACTCGCGTCGCCCGTGTGGTTTTCGTCGCTGTCCGGTGTCGCGTTGAACATCGGAAGCCGCTTCCAGATGTATTTTGCGGGGAAGTTTTTCCGAAAAGAGCCGTCCCCGTTTGCCGCAAAACCGAAAAACGGCGTCATTCTCCTCTGCGGCGCCCAGCCGGGAACGGAGACCGCGCCCATCGGGAACGCGAAAACGATCCTGCGTCTTGCCGGCGTGACAAACGACCGCATGACCGTCCACACCTCCATGAACACCGACCGCATCCCCGCAAAAGACGATGCGGCGACCCTGCAAAGCATCCGCAAAACGGCAGAACGGCTGAATGCGGAAGCAGAAAATTGTCAATTATAAAAATTCCCCCGTATTGCGGCGTAAATTCCGGCAGTACGGGTTTTTTTCGGGGGTGGGGGACGATGGCGATATTGTTTTACGCAATGCAATCTGATGATTTTGTAGGGGAAGCAATCTGCTTCCCGCGGATCAATGAATCTTTCGCAGAAGTGATCGGCACGCCGAAGTGTCGGCACGCCGAAGTATCTGCACGCC
>JAFUPC010000097.1 GCA_017481495.1 Clostridia bacterium | reverse complement strand
TGTTCGTATTAAAGGAATTGTCGAGATTCCAGAGAAATTTCTTTCTCCTTGTTTCGTACAATTTTAATTGTTGTTCAATTTTCAAGGATCATCTTTTGCCGTTCTTCGGATTTTGTTATCCGTTCTCAAGACAGCCTATATATTATATCACAGATTTTCGTTTCTGTCAAGGGGTTTTCGAAACTTTTTTGAAGTTTTTTCGGTTTTCCTGTCGAAACAGAGGATCCAGACCCTCGATTTCTGTGACTTTAATATTATACCACATCTCCCGCGTTTTGTCAATCCTTTTTTCGAAATTTCATTCAGAAATCTTCAAAAACAGCAAAACTGCACCGTGTACCGACGTCACAGCGCAGTTTTCTTCCTCATAAATCAACGTTTATATGTCAGATGCCGCATCCGCGCGACCGCCGCCGCGATGTCCTGCTTGCGCGGAAGATCGAAAAACCGTCCGCAGTCCGTAAAGATCGACGAATACACACAATCCAGCCCCTCCCGCTCCAGTTTTTCCATCATCGCATCCAGACGCTCCGAGAGGACAAACGCCTCCTCCTTTTCGCGCACCATCATGTCCCGCAGAATGAATCCCGCCGCCGTCCGCTGTCCGGGCGTCAGCATCTGATACAGCCCGCGCAGATCGATGGCTTCGTCTCCAATGAGAATGTATTCCATCTTTTCCGGAATCACCAGCTTCTCGCTGCCGCGGCCGTCCGGATACGGCGAAAAATGCGCACGCTCTAAAATTCTCTCCACCCGCCAGTCCGCTTTTTCACAGGAAATTTCTCCCCCGATCCCCTGCGACACCGCAAGCGCTTTCGCCTCTTCCGTCACATCGTACATTTCAAAAGCATCCATTAAGTAGACCGCATCGGCAACGCCGAGATATTCGCCGCTCCCGCCAATGACAAGAATCGTGGAAATCCCCCTCCCGCCGTCAGACAGCTCCTGCACACGATCGGTAAACGGCGTGATCGGCTCACGCTTGATCAGGGCTTTCATCAGTTTGTCGCGGATCATGAAATTGGTCGCGCTCCGATCCTCGTCAATCAAGAGAAGCCTTGCGCCGTTTTCCACCGCTTCCATGATATTTGCCGCCTGGGAAGTGGAACCGGATGCGTGGGAAGTGGAAAAATCCGCCGTATCTCCGCCCGGGATCCATTTGATGAACGGCGAAATATTCAGATTTTTCACCGCGCGGCCATCCTCGGCGGCAATCGACACCGCCGTTTCGTCAGCGATGACCAGCTCCCGTCCGTCGCCCACGCAGTGATTGTACACGCCGCAGGCAAGCGCATCGAGCACCGTTGATTTTCCCGAGTATCCGCCGCCGGTGATGACTGTTACGCCGCGGCGGATTCCCATTCCCCGGATACCGGCAATTTCGATTTCCGTTCCGCTCGGTGCTTTGAACGGAACCGCATCCGCCATCGCGCCGCCGGTCTTGCTGTCACGCGGAAGAATGCTCCCGTTGGCAATGAACGCACAGTACGGACTGCTTTGCAGAAACCGGCGGATATTCTCCTGCGTCTGCGCCAGCTTCACCGCCGCGCGGAATCCCTCCGTATCAAAATTCCGCACGAATTCCGTCACCGCCCCCGGCAGATCCTTGCACAGCATCCGCATCGCCTTTTCATGCTTTTTCGCGGGCAGCTGAACCTGCAATGTCAGACACAGATACAGCTTCGGCTTGAATTTTTCCTGGTCGCCGTCGCGGATATAGACCGTGATACCGTTTCCGTTTTCGTAGTATTTCGGCATACAGACCCGGAAATATGCGGCGTTGCGCGGCAGAATCTCTCCGCCCGGCTCCGGGAAATAGTACGCGCCGTTTTCCTTTTCCGGTCGGCTCCGGTTGTAAAGGGCAAGGTTCAGTTCCTTAATCAGCGACAGAAACTGTCTGTGACAAAAGTCCGCCGCCGCGGCAACCTGTGCGGAAAAGGCATTTTTCACGGTCATGTCCGTGTCGTCCCAATCGGGTAGCGGAACGTCTCCCAGTTTTTCGGCGGGAATGCGCACCTTGACGGTCGGCTTGTCCTTGGCAAGCTTGTTCGTCTGGGAATATTCGTACCCGATCCCCGCGCGGATGCCGTTATCACTGTCCTTTTCCCAATAAATCGGCTCCCGGTGTTCCTCCGGAAACTCCATCGGCTCCCCACTCTGTGTGATCAGCGTGGCAAGCATTTTCCCTTCATAGATGGGTTTATACGTCTCGTCATTTGTCTGCAAGTTCAAAAGATAGTGTTTCAGCCGTTTCATGTCCTCGTCCTCCTCATTTCCCAGTGCATCAAACGCGACCCGTACCGTGACCGTCGGTCTGGCGGGTTCGTTTTTCTTTGATTTCGTTACCTCAAATCCAATGCCGTCCTGCCAGTAGACCGCTTCGTATACGGTCTCCGCGGCAAACGCGTCGTACATTGCGCCCTCATACACCCTCGCGTAGCTGTCGTCGTTTTTCTCCGCCCCGAGGATAAAGCCCTGCAATCGCTGCATTTCATTTTCCCCCAAAATAAAAATGATTCCCGTACTCCGCTGTTATAACGGGAATACGGGAACTCTTTCATATATCATGACAAAACAAAAACGCCCTGTCATCCATACCACCGGACGACAAGGCACGTATCTCCTGCACACCGACTTACCGGTGCCAAGGCAAAAAGCTGTACACACGCCATCCGACGTTCCGTATTCCGAATTTCATGGTACACACCTCCTCAAAAAGTTCCCTTTGGGTTTTGTCTGCGGGAACGGGTCTGTTTTGGTTTACGGTTTTATTATAACAGAAAATCCGTTCAAAGTCAAGGGCGAGTTTGATTATAATAAAAGTCGCCGCGGGGAATTTCCTCACGGCGGCTCTCACTTTTTGCCATACGGCTCATATTTCCATATATTGGTCAGCAAACGCCAGATATGTCTCCCAATACAAATCCGGATGCGCACAGCAGGACACACCGTGTCCGGCATCGGGGACGGCGAGCATCCGCTTGTCGATGGGCGTGCCCGATTCACTTCCCGCCGCGTCGAAGACGGTTTTCAGCATCGGAAACGGCACGAATTTGTCCGCTTCGCCGTGGATGAACAGCATCGGCAGGACGGCTTTTTTCACCTGTTCCACGCCGCTTGCGCGGAAAATGTCGTACCCCGCGTGCCGTCTGATCGCGCCTGCCGCGGCATACAGAAACGGAATGTCGGGAAGGCGGAACAGATTGTGCAGCTGATAAGAGAGAATATCGGAAACGGCTGTATAGCCGCAGTCCGCGATGAGACACTTCACCTGCGGCGGCAGGGGTTCGCCCGACAAGCTGATAACGGTCGCGCCGCCCATCGACACGCCGGAAACGAGAATGCGCGCCGCCGGGTGTTCTTTTACGATGCTGTCGATCCATGCAAGTGCATCCAGCCGGTCGTCCCATCCCATGCCGATATAATCGCCGCCGGACATCCCGTGCCCGCGCATATCGGGTGCAAGAACGTGATACCCCCGCTCCCCGAGAATGCGGATCCAGCGTCTTGACCAGCGCAGTTCACTTGCATATCCGTGAAACCAAAGAAGCCACTTGTCAGACGGTGCCGCCGCCTGGAAATAATGGGGCTGTCGCATTAAGCCCCACAAAAAAACGAACCGTTCTTTACCGAAAGGTATTGAACGGTTCACTGCTTTCATGTATAATATAATCGCCAAACAATACCAACAGGAAAGCGAGGATATTATACCACAATGAGAGACA
>JAFUPC010000096.1 GCA_017481495.1 Clostridia bacterium | reverse complement strand
TTATGGTATACTATAAGCACAACAGAAAATACACCGATCAAGGAGATTATAAATATGAAACGTACCATCATCAAAATCGACCGGGAACGCTGCAACGGATGCGGCCTGTGTGCAAAAGCCTGCCATGAGGGTGCCATCGGCATGGTGGACGGCAAAGCGATGCTTCTGCGGGAGGATTATTGCGACGGCATGGGAGACTGTCTCCCGGCGTGTCCCGTGAATGCCATCACCTTTGAAGAGCGGGAAGCACCCGCATACGATGCGGAAGCGGTCAAACGTGCACAAGCGCAGAAAAACGCGCAGAAAACTGCGCACGCGCAACACGTTGCGCAGGAAAATGCGGCAGCGGAACCCGTCAAAAAAGCATCGTCCCCGTGCGCGAACGGCGGCTGTCCCGGTTCTGCGGCGATGGCACTCGGCGGAAATACACCGCGTCCCGGCATGATGACCATGAAGCGGGAAAGCACGGACGGCGATGGCGGCACACCGGCGGAAAAATCGCAGAGTATGCTGTCCCAGTGGCCTGTGCAGATCAAGCTGGTTCCCGTGAAGGCACCGTTCTTTGACGGCGCGGACCTCCTGGTCGCCGCAGACTGTGCGGCATATGCCTATGCGGATTTCCACCGGGAATTCATCCGCGGCCGCATCACGCTCATCGGCTGTCCGAAGCTCGATGACGTGGATTACAGCGAAAAGCTGACCGCCATTTTCGCGGAAAACGACATCCGCAGTGTCACGGTCGTCCGGATGGAAGTCCCGTGCTGCGGCGGCATCGAAAACGCGGTGAAGCGCGCCCTGAAGATGAGCGGCAAGCGCATCCCCTCCCAGGTGATCACCAGCTCCCGTACAGGCGAGATTCTCGACTGAAAAACAGTTGCATAATGCAACTGGTGTAGGGTGCAGCAGTTACAGGATGTGAATCAGCCGGTCAAGGTCTTCGGGCGTGTCCGCCAGATTTGTCACAAACATCGCCTCGTGAAAGGCGCGCGGACGGTAGCCCCAGGTGACGCTGATCTGCACCATGCCGGCATTGCGTGCGGTGTTGACATCGACCTCGGAGTCTCCGACAAACGCGACCTCTGCGGGGTCAAGTCCCAGTTCTTTTGCGATGGCAAGCGCAGAATCAGGCGCTGGCTTTGGCGGAAACCGGTCGGAACAACCCCATGCACGGGTGAAAATACCGACAGGGCCGAAATTGTCAGCGTCCGCCGGGTCATCCGGAACTGCTGGGATGCGGGAAAGCTTCTTTGCAAGCCCCACCACATGGTTGTGCGCCTTGTTTGACATCATGCAGACAGGATACCCCTCGGAAATCCATTTATGCAGAAGATTTTCCACACCGGGATAATAATCGGTGTCAAGATAATATCTGCCGTAGATTTCATTGTACTGTTTGTGACACGCGGTAATGGTGTCCTCGGACACACCGTCCGGCAGACAGCCCTCGATCCACGCGCGGGCGTGCAGGTTGACCCATTGGTATAATTCTTCCACAGTATGCTCCGGATATCCGTTTTTCCGGAGCATTTCGTTGATGGCTTTATGCAGTTCCGGCATTGTGTATCCGACGGTGCCGTCAAGGTCAAGAATAATGGCTTTGATCATGTTGCGGGTTCCTCCTCCCCATCCGGGGTATCGTCAAGAAGATTGTCGCCGTTCTCTGTGTATGCGGCGACCTTTTCCAGAAATGCGGTTTTCCATGTTACAGCGGCAGGGGTGGGTTCATCACAGAGCCAGAACGGATCTGCGGAAAAACCGAACTTTCCTTTTGCATGGCTTTTGTTGCGCGGGATCTGCCATTCAGGGCGGAACCGCTCATCGGGCGGGAGCAGAACGGCGTTCTGTCTGTGGGTACAGAAGAAAAACGGGTGAAGGATCTCCCGCCCATCCTCGTCCGTCATCGGCAGATATTCCGGCGTGAGTGTGACGTTGGCGTGCGCATACCATCCGACGGTGACAAGTGCGCCGCTGTCTGCTTTGGCGCAGAACACGACCGTCGCATCCTCTATCACACCGTCATCTTTGATGATGCCGTCATTTTCGGCAGCTGTCCCGGCAAGTGTCCGGGGCAGTTCTTTTTTTGCGCTCAGCGCACCGAACAGCAATTCATAGCATTCGGCATTGTTTTCTCCCGGGATGTCGACCGGAAGAAAGTTTGTACATTCCGGCACGTCGGGCGCTTCGGTGCCGTCGTAATATTCAAAATAAGGAATCAGGCAGAAATATACGGGTCTCATCGGCGTTCTTCCTTTTGCTCAGAGAGCGGGTTTTGCAAGCAGCGCAAAGAAATACTTGCGTGTGCCGGAGAACGTGACACCGTTTTCGTCGGAAACCAAATCGGTGTCATTGGTATGCAGGATGCGTTCGGGGAAAATACGCACGGTATCCTTTTCCGACAGCTCGCGCAGGCCGATGTAGTAGTCGTGTTCGCGCCCGCGGATATAGAATCCGGTCAGGGAGAAGCCGTCCGGGCATTCGCCCACAGGAATGACCTCCACAAAGTCCTCGCGGTACTGACGGTATACGACCGACAACTCGTGCAGACGGCGGACGTCGGTCTCGGGCAGATGCTGCATCTCGCACCAGATGAGCGGATTGGATGCCATGACGGAAGCAAACACATAGTCGATGTCGTATCCGGCGGGAGCAAGGATATCGTTTTCGTACTTGTCGGGGTTGCGCGTCAGATTGAGCACTTCAAACAGCATTTTCTGCGCGGGAATGTAGTGGGAAAGCTGCCAGAGATTGCGCAGGGTGTTGTGCGGATAATAGTTGCCCCAGTCGGAATAACGGTTCTCGACAAACAGCGTGCCGAGTTCCTTTTCGTAAAGATAACCGAGACGGGAGAGGGCTGTACAGTCCATCTGGAACACGATGCGCCCCTCGCTTTCCATCATGAGACGGAAGCACATCCGGAGAAAATTCTTTTCCGCGGTCTTTGAGTGAATGTCCATGCCGTCCAGCTTGAAGTGGCGGATGCCGTAATTGCGGTAGAATCCGAGCATGGTATCGGCATCTCTCTGCCAGTTGGCATAATCGTTTTCACCGTCGGGGGAGAACCACAGACCAAGCGCGACGTTGTGTTCGTAAGCGAATTTGCACAGTTCTCCGAAGCCGGACGGGAATTTTTCGGGGTCGGGAACCCAGAAATCGGTATTGTTTGCGTAATAGCCGCCGCTCCAAAGATCGCTTTTCGTGAGCGCGGAATTCATCGTGCGGCCGCACTGCCAGCCGTCGTCGATCTGTACGATGTCAACACCGATCTGCACCGCGCGCAGGATCTCCAGTTTCAAAAACGTCTCGGAAACACATTTGTCCTGCGAACGGTCGCCCCAGGTGTTGGACATGACAAACGGCGCAAAGCCGCTTTCGGTTTCGTTTCCGCCGCAGTCGGAAGTATAAACGGCACGGGCGAGCGCTTCGTTTTCTTTTTCGCCGGCAACGCCGAGCGCGATCGTCACGGGATAACCCGCCGTGAAGCCGTCCGGGGACAGCGCATCATAATCAATGCCGGAGCCGTGAACGGAGAAAGAGGAGAAACTTGCCCGCAGGTCACTGCCGTACCGGTTGAGATGGGAAGCACCGCAGGGGGCTTCTTTCTGGATCATGCAGGTCTCGCCGACGGTTGGGTCGGTAAGGAAGAACAGACTGCCGTCAAAGCTTTCCTCACCGAGATACAGAACGCTGTCCTCATGACGGACAAGCGTGTTCACGCCGTCAGTGCGGTCGTAGAAGCGGATGCGGCGGAGTTTAATGTGCCGGCCGGTGTGCAGAACGCGCTCGGTCACGTCGGGCGTTTTCGGCGCGGGTTCCGTCGCATCGGGGAGCATCTCAAGGTCGTCCGCCGAGATCAGAGGTTCGTCCTTTTCGGGCAGGGCGCGGGCGAACAGCTGGGTGCGGATGGCAGGCTGATTCTCGGAAACGGTAAAGACCCAGCGGACGATGTAGTTGGAAACAAAGGTCACGATGCCATCGTCAAAGGTCGTCTCCGCATTGTCCCAGTCAAAGCCGGGGAAATAGAGAAGCGGCGCTTCTCTGTCGGATGTCCAGGTGTAGCCGGAGGATTTTCGCGTGAGTGAGGAGTGGGTCGGTTTGCCGAAGCAGAACGTGATCTCACGGCGGATATAGTCGTTTTCAAAGAGGAGCGTGTCGCGCTCCCGATTCAGAATCTGCATGGTGGGACTCCTTTTTGTTCTTATATAATGAAGAAAACAATTCCGAGTGCGGCGAGAATCAGTCCTGCGGCATCGCGTTTTTCAATTTTTTCGTGGAAGAAAATCAGTCCGAAGACCGCACCCAGCACGATGACAACGGCACTGATGACGGGGAACTGAATGGATGCATCCATCGTTTTTGCGCAGTTGAGCGAGAAGATGTTGCCAAGACCGTTTGCGATCGCATACAGCGCGCAGGAGCCGAGCAGAATGCCGAAGATCTTTGCGGTCATCGGCGGATTTCTGACAATGCCGGTGAATGCATGACGAATACCGTTTTCATCGCCTTTTCTTTGATTCAGAATGCCGATGATGAGCATGATGACGACAGCGGCAAGTGCCGTTTCGATTTTACAGAGAATGAGGAACGCATCGGAGGATACCGCATCGGCGGCTTTCTGGCTTTGCGTTGTGGCTATGGAGACAATGCCGTTCGTCAGAAACAGTACCATGCAGTAGAGATGGAAGCGCAGGGAGGTACCGGCGGATTTTACAGCGGATGTATCCGGGGTGGAAGCACCCGGAGCGGAAGCACCCGTCTCTGCGGCAGGCGCGTTCTTTGCAAACAACTTGTCCCACAGCATTCCGGACACCATCGAAAGAAGCAGGATTACAATGCCGATTCCCTTGGTCGCTGTGAACGGTTCCTTATACGCAATCAGACCCCAGATAAACGGCAGAATGAGACCGCCGAGCAGGGTGTAGGTCGTGATGACGGACAGCTTGCCGCATTTCATTGCCAGAATCGTCATCCCGGAGCAGAGAAGGGAGGATGCGGTATAGAGAATGGAGCAGATGAGTGCGGAAACGGAGATGTCAAGCGCAAAGCCGCCCATCGGCAGAAGATATACGAGCATACACAGCGCGGTCGCGAGTGCACACCACATTCCGGCGTTGAACGTCCCGTTGGAGCGGGAGGAGAACAGCTTGTTGAAAATGAACTGAACGGAAAAACAGAGGCACGCGCCTGCAAGATAAATGTATTCCATGAGAGTGTTCCTTTCGGGAAATAAAAATGATCGAATCAAGAAGTATGATATTGATATAAATCGAATCAAGAAGTATGATATTGATATAAATAGATAGAATCGTACACGGGACGCCATTTGGTGTCGCCGCCCGCGGTCACACAGACGAACACATCGCCGGTATCTTCCCGGATACCGTAGGTGGCAAGACACTGCTGCGCCTGAACCGTGTAGCCTGTTTTCCCGCCGATGACGGTACAGACAAGAGACTCATCCCCCTCCATCCGGCTGAAAACGGTGCTGGTGAGCAGAATGCCCTCCGGATGCTGGGCGGTCGGTGTCGTCATGTGCTGATAAGTCGAGAAGATGGTGTACAGGTCTTCATTCTGCATGACATAGTTCATCAGAACAGCAATGTCGGAGAGGGTACTGACGTGCCGGTCGTCATGCGCACCGGTGCAGTTGACGAAATGTGTTCCCGTCATGCCAAGCGAAGCGGCGCGTTCGTTCATCTTTTCGACAAACGCTTCTTCGGTTCCGCAGGCGGCAATGGCAAGCGCGACCGATGCTTCCGCGCCGGACGGCAGGGCAGAGCCGTAAAGCAAGTCCCATATCACGACATCCTCATTGCCGGAAAATCCCGCAAGCGACAGCTCCGCAAGATACACAGGGTCAATGATCTCATTTGTCATGCGGAACGTCGCATCAAGGTCGGGAATGTTTTCGTAGGCGACGAGAACGGTCATCAGCTTTGTCATGGATGCGGGATAAATGGTCTCCGCCGCATTTTTTTCCGCCGTCACGCGCCCCGATGTGCAGTTGACAAGCAAGGCGTATTTGCAGGAGATCTCATCCGTCAGGGAAACGGTATTTTCGTCCGAGGTCGGCGTGATGGGCACTGCCGTGACCATGTTCGGTGCCGTGTAATCGGGAACGGCAGACAGCGCCTCCGTGACCGGTGAAGTTGTTTCTGCCGGTAGGGTATCCGTATCAGCCAGAGCGGAGGTCTGCACCGGTATTCCGCCGGTCTGCGCATCCGCATCCGTGTCCCGGTCAGAGGTGAAAAATCGCACAAGCGAAACGCTGATGGTGATGAGCACCGCCAGCAAAAGGATGCAGACAATGCAAAGAAAAATTCGGTTCCGCCGTCGTTTCCGCCGTCGGGCGAGTATGATCTTTCTGCGGCGCTGAAGTTCAGCCCTCTGATATTCAGCCCGCTGGTAATCAGCGGGGGACATCCCGTTCTGCGCGCTATGATATGATGTGCTGTTGTATGGCGTACCGTTCGGATACGGAATGTGCGCCGAATTGTATTTCCGCTCACCGGGGGGGGTGGGCGCGGAACTGCGGTACTGCGGATTTCCGGGCGGATGCGGTTTTGGGTTGTCCGGGCGCTGCTGCGGCATCTGATTGACTCCTTTCGGGATCGGATTTCTGAATCAAAAAAATATTCCTATAATATCATATCATAAAACTGGAGAAAAGTCAATGAAAACAATGCAAACGGCACCGCGAATTCAAAATTTTGAAATTTTTTCAAAAAAATTCCTATTAACCTATTGACATAATAGGGAAAAGGTGGTATAATATACACCAATCAAACCGGTAGGTAAAGATAAAAAGAAAACCACCGGTTGGAAATCCCTTTGAGAGGAACAGTCTGTATCATGAAATTATACTTTCCACTGCTTCTCAGAGCGAATTTCCGGTTCGGACGAATGTGACAGTTCCCTGTCCGGTAACCGAAATTCAATTTAAGGAGATAACTTTCGCTGTGCGGAAGTTATGGTATACAATGAAATACAAACAACTCAAAAAAATCATCCCGGTTTTCTCAATATTGCTTGCATTGGCATTGCAGATTTTCATCCCGAACAGCCCGCTGCATCCGCAGTCAAAGCCGTATTTCACCTATGTGCTCATCGGCTTTCTCACAGTGTATCTGATTCTATATCTGATCTCGTTCGTGCGCACATCGATTGATAAGATGCTTGTGTACCGCGGAGCGTTCATCGGCGGCGTGGTATTGTTCTTCAATATTCTGAATCTTCTGACAGCGAAAGCTGCACTTCTTCCGGTGCTCTACTTCCCGTCACTGGATCGCGTGTTCGGTGTGATTGCGGAGCAGACGGATGTCCTTGCAAAATGTGTTCTGTATTCAGCAAGACTTCTGTTCTTCGGCATCGTGTTCGGTGCGCTTGCGGGATTTACGACAGGCATCTGCCTTGGTTTCTCGAAAACCGTTTCGTACTGGCTGAGTCCTGTCATCCGCATCATCGGCCCGATTCCCTCAACGGCATGGATTCCGCTGGTACTCATCGCCTTTCCGACGGCGGTATCGGCAAGCGCATTCCTTGTCGGCGTTGCGGTCTGGTTCCCGACGACCATCATGACGAGCAGCGGCATCTCCAACGTGCAGAATGCCTACTTTGAGGTTTCCCGCACGCTGGGTGCATCCCACCGGTACCAGATCTTCCGGGTCGGCATTCCCGCCGCAATGCCGCATATGTTTCTCGGACTGTTCAACGGCATCTGCTCTTCGTTCATCACGCTGGTTACGGCGGAGATGATCGGCGCAAAGTACGGCATCGGCTGGTACATCAACTGGCAGAAAGAAATGCTTTCTTATGCCAATGTCTACGCGGGACTTATCATCATTGCCGTCCTCTTTTCCGTCCTTATCACCTTATTGTTCCGCTTCAGAGACAAGATTCTTGTCTGGCAGAAAGGAGTCATCAAATGGTAGGAAGTATCACCGTCGAAGGTGTCAGAAAAACCTTTACCACAGCGGACGGCGATACCGTCCATGCGCTGAATGGGGTTGATCTGCAGATCAACGCAGGCGAATTTGTCACCCTCATCGGCCCCTCCGGATGCGGAAAATCCACACTGCTCCGGCTGATTGCCGGACTTGACTTCCCGGACAGCGGAACCCTTGCGCTCGACGGAAAGAAGATCACAGGTCCGGACTGTGAGCGCGGCTTCATGTTCCAGAATCACACCCTGTTTCCGTGGCTGAATATTTACGACAACGTCGCATTCAGCCTGCGGGCACGAGGTATCTACAAAGAGAAAAAAGACGATGTGGCGGAATACATCCGGCTTGTCGGGCTTGAGGGATTTGAGAAATCCTTTCCGCATCAGCTGTCCGGCGGTATGTGTCAGCGTGCATCGCTTGCCCGTGCGCTGGTCGGACATCCGAAGGTGCTTCTGCTGGACGAACCACTCGGAGCACTCGATGCGTTCACCCGCATGAACATCCAGGACGAGATTCTGCGCATTCACCGCGAACACGGCATGACGATGATCATGGTCACGCATGACGTGGACGAAGCGGTCTATCTTGCCGACCGCGTGGTTATCATGTCCGCACGTCCGGCAAAAATCGAAAAAATCGTTCCCATCGAACTCGGTCATCCGCGTGCGAGAAGCAGTCAGGACTTCCTTGCCTACCGCGCGGAAATCCTCCGGCGTCTGCACTTCGGCGGAAAAGTACCGGATGTGGAATATTATCTGTAAAAATTGTTATACACGAAAGGAATCATTCTCATGAAAACAAATAAAATCCAAAGAAAAATCGCCGCATACCTGAGTGCCGCGGCACTCCTCCTCCCGGTGGGGATGCTTGCCGGATGCAATTCGTCCGAACCTGTATCGTCAGAGGACTATGTGGTACGCATCGGATACGCCACGGGTCTTTGCCACGCACCGATTCATATTGCCATCGAAAATGGCTATTTTGAAGAAGAAGGCTTGAACTTTGAAGCCATTGTCGCAGAAAGTGCCGTGGTTTCGGAAATGGTCGGCAGCGGCCAGGTGGATGCAGGCTTCGGTCTGGTCGGCAAATTTGTTCAGCCGCTGGAAAACGGTCTGCCGATGAAGCTGACCGCCGGTATCCACACCGGATGCACGAAGCTTGTCGTTCCCGGTGACAGCGACATTCAGTCGGTCGAAGACCTGCGCGGCAAACGCATCGGCGTTGCAAGCCTGGCAGATTCCCCCTGCTTGACGACAAAGCGTTCGCTTGCGGAAGTGGGCATCGGCGTCACGGCGGACAATATGGAAGTGGAATTTGTCGTGTACAGCAACACCGACCTGCCCTTGGCACTACAGAACGGTGCGATCGATGCATACTGCGCCGCTGACCCCGCCGTTTCCGTCGCACAGGAAGAATACGGCCTCCGCGCCATCATCGACACTACGACCGATGACAAGTACAAGGACGAATACTGCTGCCTGAGCTTTGTCACGACCGAGCTTGCGGAAAAATATCCGGAGCTTGCGGCAAAGTATACCCGCGCTGTCATGAAAGCTGCCGCATGGATCGAAGAACATCCATATGAAGCCGCACAGATCCAGGTGGACGGCAACTATGTCACGGGTGACGTGAACTTCAACGGCGCCATCCTTGACAGCTACAACTACAAACCCTCTGTCAGCGGCGGTTATGAAGCGCTGAAAGCGAGCGTTTACGAATTGCAGGAGATCGGCATCGTCCGTGCGGAAACCGACGCGGAAGCCCTGATTGAGAACTCGTATGCCACCTTTGATGATGTGGAAGATACATATTGAGAACGGAGGAACCTGATATGCCGAAGAAGAAATGCCTGACCTGTGCCGCGTGCGGTACCATTGGATGCAAAAACGCAAACGGAGAATACCCGGAATTCTGCCTGACCCAGGCACTGGATCAGAAGCTCCTTGACGAAAGTCTGGAGGTTTATGACAACAATGAACAGCTCGGAACGATCGCTCGTGTTTCTGCGGGAATCGAGGGTGAATTCTACGGACGGATGACCCGTGTCGAGGAGACCATCGAATTTATCAAGCGTACCGGCGCAAAAAAGGTCGGAATCGCGACCTGTGTCGGTCTGATTCCGGAAACCAGACTGTTCACCAAACTGCTTGACCGTGAAAAGATCAATTATTATACCGTCGGATGCAAGGTTGGCGCGGTGGATAAGACCCGCATCGGCATTCCCGAGGAAAAGAAAGTCAACCACGGATGCGGCCATGAATCCATGTGCAATCCGATTTTGCAGGCAAAGATTCTCAACGAACAGAAAACCGACCTCAATATCATGATCGGTCTGTGTGTCGGACACGATTCGCTGTTCCTGAAATTTGTGGAAGCGCCGACAACGGTTCTGATTGTCAAGGATCGTGTGCTTCTGCACAATCCCGCCGCCGCACTGTATGGAAGCCAGGGAATGTATTCCCGTTTCAAGGACAGCAAACCGGAAAGAAAAGCGGAGAAAACCGCAAAGACCGAAGAGAAGGAGACCAACGAATGAAATGAAACCGCAGAAATGGATTGCGTTATTTACACTTGCGGCGGCACTCCTGACCGCGCTGTACCTGTTCACCGGGTATACCCCCTCCCCTGTTGATACGGCACAGAATACGGAACAGACCCCGGTGACAGAAACCGATTCCTCCGCGCCGGAAACGCTGTCGGAAGAACTGTCATCCGAATCCGCCGGAGCAGAACAGGATGTGACCGCGGCGGGAATCGCCGACCTTGCAGTGACAGATGCGGGATTTTATGTATCCGACTCCGCGGACCTCTTTTCGGGAGCACTCCCGACGACCGTTTTCAGCGGTAGCCTTGCTCTTGATGCCGCGGCGCTGGACGGCGTGTCCGCTGTGACGCCACAGCTGTATGTGGCAACCATTCAGGCAGGATGCTGTGAAAGCGAGGTTCGCTTGACCGCCTTTGACCCAGACAGCGATTTTATTCTGTCCGCTTTGCGGACGGCGGAGGTGCTCTCGACTGTATCCCCGTCGGAAGCCATTGTCGGAATCAACACCGGTTATGAAGCCGGCGACACGGTTTCCGTGTGGGGAACGGAGTTTACCGTAACGGAGGTGCTTGCAGAAAGCGGCGATGCGTATGACAGTACCGTCTACGTCACGTTTTCCGGCGCCCAGCGCGTGCTCGATTCCGCCGCGGCGCAGAATTTCATTAATCTGCGCGGAAACGTGGCTGACGGGGAACAGATCTCCATCCTGTATGTAAAAACAGATGATGACACCGCACCCACCGCCCTGCATTGCCCGCTTGCGCGGCTGTCGGAGGAGATCACGGTTACAATCAGACCCAATGACTGCTGTGAAACGGATACTGATAAACAAGTCTGTCATTAAATCATTGTAGATTCATATAAAAACCCAAAGGAGCAGTTCCTCATCTGAGGTTCCGCTCCTTTTCTGTATAAAATCGCCGCCGGTATTTCATTTCCGCAAAATCTGCCGTTTCCCTCATGCAGACGATGTCCGAGATCCCGCCTGCGGCGCCGACGATGGGAATGGTCTGGATGAATTTCAGATACAGGAGATCCGCCGAAAGCGCATCCGCCGTGCGGCGCATCTGTATTTTCAGGGAATCGGGGTTGATCTCCGGCGTTTCTCCGCGGATAAACGCATCCACGGTCTTCTCCATTGTGATCGCGTGCTCTCCTCTTGCTGCCGCGCCCTCAAGCAACAGGAGAATGAAATACCGTTCCTTGTCCGAGGCGTATTCATACCCAAAGCTGACCGCGATCTGATAAACGGTTTTCAGAAGAAACCCGACCAGAATCGGAATGTCCGGCAGACCGACACCGAAAATGCCCATGCCGATGCCCGCGGCACCCGAGAGCGCCGTGTTTCCGGTTGAAGTGCGCCGGGCATTTTTGGAAAACGCGCGGAGATTCTTTTTATCCGGTCGGATGAATGCGGCACAGCGGTTGATCTCGTAGGTCTTCTGTGCTTCTTTGGGCGAAAAGGTCTTGTCGATGATGCCGCCACCGCGCGAAAAAATGGTTTCAAACGCGGTGAAAAACGCACTGTTCAGGGTGTTCTGCAGGCCCGCCGGGATCTTGTCGGCAAGAAACCGGTTCAGTGCGGGATCCTTTTTCGCCGTGCGGCGTTCCAGCCACGCCGCTTCTTTGTTTTCCAGGCGGCGGAGTTCTTTTTCGTAAGGGGATTTTCTGGATAACAAACGAAATCGGATGCTCCTTTCAGGGATACTGTGTCTATGATACTGATTATACCGCAAAATAAGGGAATCGTCAAGGAACACCGAAGAAATTTACGGAAAAAGTTCGATTTTGTTCACAAATGTTCCCTGTCAACCCTTTTTCACAAATTCCCGGAATCTTTTATAAAAACCCATTGCACATTTTCACGGAATCTGATACAATAATATTGAAAATAATTTTCATCTTTTTCAAAAACTTTTTCACCGCCGGCAGAAATCTGGAATTTTCCTGTCATATTTAATAAACCCACCCATGAAAGGAGACCGCCCATGGACGACCGTAGTATCATTGATCTGTTTTTTGCCCGTGATGAGCGTGCTATCACGGCGTTTGAAGCATCCTACCGGCGGCTGTGTCTGGCGGCGGCGAAGGAGATCACGGGGGACTTATCCGACGCGGAAGAGTGTTACAGCGACACCTGTTTTGCGCTCTGGAACACGATCCCGCCGCAGAATCCCGTTTCCCTGTGTGCATACGCACTGCGCATCTGCCGCAATCTTGCGCTGAATCTTGTGGAAAAACAGAACACACAGAAGCGTTCCGCCGTCATCGTCGAGCTTTCGGAATGTATCGGGACAAAGGCAGAAGCGGACGACGGGGAAGCGGCGGAGTCGGGCGAGATCGGCCGCGCCGTCAACCGGTTTCTGGAAACCCTGCCGAAAGAGGAAGCCATCATCTTTGTGCGCCGCTATTTCTGCTCCCAGCCGGTAAAAGAGATTGCCGCATCGCTGCACACAAGCGAAAACCGAGTTTCCAAGCTTCTTTCGCGGCTGCGCCGACAACTGAAAACACATCTTGAAAAGGAGGGCATCCGGATATGAAATACCGTAACACAAAACAAGCGGAAAACCTGTTCCGCGGCATCGGGGAGATCGACGAAAAATGGGTCACCCTTGCAATGGAAAGCACGGGCGAAAACGCCGCTGTATTCGACGGGATACAGAAGCCAAAGCGGGAGCACAGGCATTTTATTCTGTATGAACTGAAAAAGCTGCTCGGCGTGCGGTATCTCTGGGTGTTCCTTGTACTGCTACTTCTGCTCAATTCCGCCGCCGCGTGGTACACGGCGGACAATACGACGGCGGCAGAGGAACCGACTGCGATGATCGCAGAATTTTTCTCCGGATATTTTACGGACACGGAGGAATACGAGGCGCATTACGCGGAGATCCTTGCGTTCAACGAAGAACAGAACCGCCTGTTCACGGAAGCGATGCACGCGGGCAACGTTGACTTTGAAACGGAGACCATGCCGGATGTGTATTCCACCGATGAACGCTATTCTGATGCGCGGCTGTTTGCAAAGCTGTACGAAGCACTGAACGCAGCGAAAAACTATCCCGATGTCATCCAGAAAGTCATCGACCAGGCAAATGCCAATCTTGCCGAATTTACCGCGATGGGCATTTCCGAGGATTCCTTTACATGGAAATATCAGATGCGTGTCATTGCGCTTTACGAGCTTGCGCGGGACAATGTGAGGATCGATGTGGAGTACACCCGCGGCTGGGACGAATATTTCGATTACGACCTGGTCAACGTCTTCCTTGCCGTGATGATCCTGATGCTCGGAACGCTTGTGTTCGCGCAGGAAAAGCAGAACGGCGTTCTCCCGATCCTCCGCACCGCAAAGCACGGCAGAATGCGCACCGCCTGCGCAAAGATCGCCGTGATGCTATTGTTATCATGCGCATTTGTCCTGCTCTTTACCTTTTCCACGTTTGCGGTCTACGGTATCCGCATCGGCTATTCCTCCCCCGACAATGCGCTTCAAGCATTGGAAACATTTACATTGTCCCCGTACCGCATCACCGTCGGACAGTATTTCGGGGTCACGGTGCTCATTCGCCTGCTGGCATACGCGCTGTTCTCCGGCGTGATGATGGCGATCTCCACGCTTTTTAACAGTTATATCCTTGTCTACCTTGCGGGACTTGGTTTTTATGGTCTGAATTACCTGTTTTCCACCCTGGATCATATCAACGCCTCCAATCCGCTCCGGAATCTGAATCTCGTTTCGGTGTCGGCGGTGAATCCCCTGTTTGTGCGTTACCGTGCGGTCGATCTGGCGGGGAACGTCGCCGGGTATGTCCCTGTGATGCTTGTGACGTTTTCCGTTCTGCTTGTTTTGTCCTGTACCACGGCGGCGGGGCTTTATACCCGTGGGTATGCGGGACTGCGGCCCGTGTGGCTTGACCGGATGCTGTCCGATGTGATGACATTTACCGCCGGAAAATGTACCGCTGTGCGCACATGGATACGGAAATATTCGGACAGAACGCACACCGCCCAACACGGGCAGCCCGGACATTCCGTTCGCTTACGCCGCGCTCGCAGCTACAGCATGAACCTCATTGCGGCGGAGACGTTCAAAACGCTCATCTCGTCCCGGTTCATCTTCCTGCTTGCCGTGCTTCTGTGCGTGAAAATCGGGTATTCCGCGGACGTATACGCGCCGGTGCGGTCGTATGCCGATGCGGTCTACAAAGAATACATGACCACGCTGTCCGGCCCGCTGACGGAGGATAAACTGGAATATCTCCGGGAAGAACGCGCCGCCATCGACGAAACGCTCTCCCGTCAGACGGAAATGCGGCAGGCATTTCTTGCGGAGCAGATCACGTTTGATGACTATCATGCGTATCTTTCCGACTACAATTATGCCTACTCCCGCTCGGAGCTGCTTACCGTCATCGAAGAACACGCGGACTATCTTGCCCGCCAGAAAGCCGAAACGGGGATCGACGGCTGGTTCGTTTACGACACCGGCTGGAAAACGCTGTTTTCCGGGGATGCCGATCTGTTCCTCTACACGGCGATTCTGCTCCTTCTGACCGGAACCTTTGTGTCGGAATACGCATCGCGCTCTTCGTCCGGCGGCTTTGCGCAGATTCTCCGTTCCACAAAGGGCGGCAGGGAAAAGACGTTCACGGCAAAGCTTCTTTCGGCGGTCATGCTTGCCGCTGTGCTTGCCATCGTACTGTGCGGCGCGGACATCGCGCTTGTGTTCCGCAACTTTGAGATGCCGGAAATCGGCGCGCCGCTTCTGTCCGTGCAGATGTTCGGCACTGTGACGACGGACATCACCCTCGGTGGGTATCTCGTGCTCTTTGTACTCCTGCGGCTGACGGGTGCGGTGCTGATGGCACTGCTCGTCTGCGCACTGTCGGAGCTGCTTGCGCGGTATATTCCCGTGCTCGGCTCGGCAGTCGTTCTGACCCTGCTCCCCGCACTGTGCGCGGCATTCGGGCTCGGCGCGGCGGAGAAGATCAACTTCCTAAATCTCCTTGCGGGAACGCCCTTGGTACTGCAGTCCATGAGCATGACCGCCCCCGGCGCCGCACTCTCCGGCTGGGCAATGCTTGCCCTGTGGATTACCGTTGCCGGATGTGCTGTCGGCATTATGACGGTGTCGGCGAGATGCGCATTTATCAGATAAACTACCGGAAAGGAATCGTGTCATGAAACATCATAATCCTATTTCTCTTATCATCCTCTCACTCACCACCCTCCTCACCCTGTCCTCCTGCCAGACGGAAGAGGATACCCATGACCCGTTCTTCGATACCTACTATATCACGGATATGGGTCTGAACGTCAGCACCGCGCACCAGTCCGGCGGCATCACCGTTCCGGCAAAGTTCAATGCGGTCACGGGAACCCTGACCCCGCTCTGCGAGGATCCGCTCTGCACACATACCGTGGACAGCGACTGTCCGTTCATCGGATATTCCAAAAACAATTCCTATTATGAGGATGGGATTCTGTATTATTGGGTCAACCGGACGAACACCGCCGGATTTCAGAATGAACTGATGGCGTACAATATGGAGACTGCCGCATCTCACGTTGTGGTAACGGACGAAGAACTGAACGAATTTTTTGCGGAATCGGGCGCGGAATCCACGGGGTACAACTATCAGTTTGCAAACGGATACTATTACCGCCGTTTGCGGGATGACAACGACAACACGATCGGGTATTGCCGCGTCAGGCTTTCCGATGGTTCCATCGAAGAGATCCCCGACGATACCGTTGTCCCGTCGGCATATTATAAAAACGGGCAGTACATTTTTGTGGAGTACAATGGCGGCATTGCAAACGGCTTCTACCTCGCCGACGAGACCGGAGAACCCGGAAATGACCACGACGTCCATCTTGCAGACAAACAGATCGCCATTCTGTTTGATGAGGAGATCACCGACGATACGCTTCTGTACTGCACGATCCGCCGGGACGAAAACGGCGCATGGCTCTGGGAGGAAATGACACTCTGGGCATACAACATCGAGGCCCGCGAGGAACACGTTGTCATCGAATCGTTCCCGGATGTGTACCTTGTCCGTGTCGGCGGATACGTTTATTATACGCTGTATCTTGACGATGCCCCGGTCATCGGGATCAACGAAAATTACAACGGCAAGGAGGTGGTCAACCGCTCCGGCGGTATTCTGTGGCGCACCGATATTGAAACTGGTGAGACCGAAAAGGCGTTCGAGTTGCCCGCCTATACCCTCATCGGAACGGACATCCACCGGGTCGGCGAGCGGGTCGTCATCGGGTATCAGAATACCGATTACAGCGACTATATCGTGGAGACGACCGACCGCGGTGAATGGTATCAGTACAAAGAGACGACGGGGCGCATCGTGTTCGACACGGCAGCAGGCACGGTCGGGATTTATGAGGAGGAAGAGGTGGAAAATGGCTCGACGATCATATCGGATTGATGCACTTCTGGTGGCGGGGATTTTGCTTGTGCTGTCCTCCTGTTCTTCCGACGATTCCTACGGTTCAGCGGAATCAATGGAATATTTCAATTCACAGTCCGGCTGTCAGATCGGCGATACCTGTTATATGAATTTTGCCGGAATGGATATACAGGTCTGGAATCCCGGATGGGAGGAGATGCGTGTTGGCTTGTGCTGTGACCCCTTGTGCAGTCATGACAGTACCGACAGCCTTTGTCCGTCTGCTGCCAATCTGTGGGCGAAAACCGTGGTCACGGACGGAACCCGGCTGTATATGAATGTGTTGAATCCGGCTCTGACCGATGAAAACGGAACGATGTACCGTCAGATTTTTTCGATGAACCGGGACGGCTCCGCGTTCACACTGCTTCATACCTACGATGCCACGGGTAATTCATCTCCTTATATGCAGTATGCGGACGGGTATCTTTATTTCCAGCAGGGCTTCTACAATGAAAACTATGACCCGATGGCAGAATATACCGCATCCGCGGTGCAGTCCGCGCACATCATGCGCATTTCCGTTGACGGCGGAAAGACGGAGACCGTTTTATCGGAGGAGCTTGATATCGGAAGTTCATTTTTCGTCGATGCGGAACAGTATTATCTGTTTTCACCCGGTTTCACCAATATGACAAGGTTGGATGTCATTGACCCCGATACCAAAGCCGTGACCGAAAATGTTCTGCCTGCCGCAAACGGGGAACTGTACGAAATCACCGTTTACGCGGGAAAAACGTGGCTTTCTACACTGGACGGAGACTTGTATGTCCTTTCGGACGACGGATTTGCACTTGTGTGTGAGGATAAAGGCAGATATACCTTTGGCGGCGGAATCTGGTATACCGAAGAAGCGGAGCCGCTGTATCTCGGTGCAAAGGAAATGCCGACCGGTGCGCCCGGCGGGGAGACAGCACAGCGGGCATATTATGTCACGGCAACGACAGCACTCTGCCGTATCGATCCCCTGGATCACAATATCACCGAATATGCGCTCGGAGCGGATTTTGACCCGGAAGATACGATCATAATCGCTTGCGCGACCGATTCCGGCATTCTTGCAGACGTTTCCAACGGCAGGGCGGCATTTGCATCGGATGCTGAGGGGTATTCGTGTCTTGTCGGAATCGCAGACGGAAAACTGACACAGGAAAAAATATATGAGTAATGGAGGAACCAAAATGACTCTTACCATAAACAACATCTCTAAATCCTACGGCACCAATCTTGCTCTTGACCATTTTTCCGCCGATCTGACACCGGGCATTTATGCCCTGCTCGGCCCCAACGGTTCCGGAAAATCGACGCTCATGAACATTCTGACAGACAATCTGAAAGCAGACGACGGGGAGATCCTTTATACGGACGACACGGGAAAAACGGAAAATACGCTTTCGATGGGTGTGCGCTTCCGCGAGATTCTCGGCTTCATGCCGCAGTATCCGGGACTGTACCCGAACTTCACCGTGGAACGGTTTCTGTGGTACATGGCGGCACTGAAAGGAGTGTCAAAGGAGGAAGCGCAGATGCAGATTCCGGAGATCCTTTCCACCGTGGAGCTGGACGACGTACCGAAACGCAAGATCGGCGCGCTGTCGGGCGGTATGAAACAGCGGCTGACACTGGGGCAGGCGGTGCTTGGCAATCCGCGCATTCTCATTCTCGATGAGCCGACCGCGGGGCTTGACCCCAAACAGCGCATCGCGGTGCGGAATTATATTTCCAGAATCGCGTTTGACAAGATCGTGCTTATCGCAACGCACGTTGTTTCCGACATTGAATTCATCGCAAAGGACGTCATCATGCTCAAAAAGGGCATCATCGCGGACAATGCGCCGCCTCATGTGCTGGTACGAAAGATCGACGGCCGGGTGTGGCTTGTCCCGTGCGCGGAAGCAGAAGTGCAGGCAATGCAGGAGAAGTTCCGCGTGACGAACATCGCGCGGGATGAGCGGACAGGGGAGGTTCAGCTGCGAGTACTCTCAGATGCGATGCCGGCTGTGGGCGCCGTCAATGCGGCACCGACGTTGGAGGATTATTATCTGTATGTGTTCGGGGAAATCTGATCGCAGGTATCAGAAAATCTGATACCAAACCCCTCCACTTATAACCGGTATAAATAATTCTTTTGGGTCGGCGCCGATTTTTTTCGGATTTCCATTGCATTTTCCGCCGGAATGTGATATAATTTATCATAGAATTTCCCCAGAATTACTTTCCGGAAAAGAAGAAAGGATTATCAAATTATGGATCAGAAAGAAAGATTGGTCGGTACCGTTTCCCGCGGTATCCGGTGTCCCATTATCCGCGAGGGAGACGACCTTGCGGCAATCGTCGCCGACAGCGTTCTTGCGGCAGCGGAAAGCGAAGGCTTCTCCCTGCGTGACCGTGACGTCATTTCCGTCACAGAGTCCATCGTCGCACGCGCACAGGGCAACTACTGCTCCGTGGACGACATCGCAGCCGATGTCCGCGCAAAGCTGGGCGGCGGCACTGTCGGTGTCATGTTCCCCATCCTCTCCCGCAACCGTTTTGCCATCTGTCTGCGCGGTATCGCAAAGGGCGCAAAGAAGATCGTCCTTATGCTCAGCTACCCGTCTGACGAGGTGGGCAACTCCTTGGTTTCCCTTGACAAGATCGATGCGGCAGGGGTCAATCCTTATTCCGATGTTCTGACACTGGAAAAATATAGAGAGCTGTTTGGCGAGAACAAGCATGAATTTACCGGCGTGGATTACGTTGCGTACTACGGTGATCTGATCCGCGAATCCGGTGCGGAGGTC
>JAFUPC010000095.1 GCA_017481495.1 Clostridia bacterium | reverse complement strand
TGGTGGATCCGGAGGGAGTCGAACCCTCGTCCGAAAATCTCTTGATACCGCTTTCTCCGGGTGCAGTCACTCTATTGTTATCTCATCGCACAGTACGCCGGGTGACAGGCTTACCGATTGACCAGCCGTTTTCTGCGTGATCCCTTCAACGGCATACGGGGGATGCACGGTCACTGCTGTTTGACGCCCAGACCCAAGCCGCAGTACTCAAGGGCAGGACGGGCGGCACGAAAGGCCGCATCAGCCGCTGATTGCGGTGAACCCAAAGGAATCAGGGACTCCTCTGTGTGTCACAACACTCAGGCAGCCAGAGCTACGTTTTCTTCGTTAGCGTTTAATTTTAAGATGGGAGGTGATTTGAGAGCTTCCCCCAGGCTCTACCCGCTTACAATACCTTAAAATCCCCGTCGAAACCATTACGGACCCATGCCGGGGAAAGAAACCGGTGGTATTATTCCCGGTTCCGTTCCTTTGTGTATCTTTCTACGTCCCGCGCCGCCTGTTTTTTCGCCAGATCCTCGCGTTTGTCGTACAGCTTCTTGCCGCGGCAGACCCCGATCTCCGCCTTGACACGGGAACCGGAGAAATACAGGGACAGGGGCACGAGTGTCACGCCGTCCCGCCCGACCTGACCGAACAGCTTCATGATCTCACGCTTGTGCATGAGCAGTTTCCGGTCGCGCAGGGGGTCACGGTTGTAGATGTTTCCTTTTTCATACGGAGAGATGTGAATACCCGTGGCGAAGATCTCGCCGTTTTCAATGGTGCAGTAGGAATCCTTGAGATTCACCGTACCGAGACGGAGACTCTTGACCTCCGTGCCGAACAACTCAATGCCCGCTTCGTAGGTCTCATCGACGAAATAATCGTGATACGCCTTTTTGTTGCTTACAATGATCTTTCTGCCGGTGTTTTTCTTTGCATCAGCCACGAAACGAGCCTCCTCTCCGATGGATACAAAGATATGTTCGATAACCTGTCACCATCCATTGAAACAGTGTACACTTGGTGGGCATTATCCCGGTCATAACGGGGTTATCAAACAAATCTGATAATATTATACCACATTCCATGAAAAAAATCAAGGGGAATGCGGGAATTTTAACAGCGCGCTCACAATTTTGGATATGGAACAGCGAATGCTGTCAACGGTTGACCGCATTTTCCCACGCCGCATGAAAGTCTCCGATGGATGAAAACCTGTTTTCTCTGTCCGGCGAAACCGCACGGCAGGCGACATCATACGCGGCGCGGTTCAATTCCCAGTTCTCCGGCGAAAACGGACAGGGCAGAAACGCATTGTTTTCATAACGCCGGCGCACCTCGTTCTCCGTGAAATTGCCGAAAAACGTATCAAACAATAATGCCCCAAGTGTAAATACATCGGTGCGCGTGTCAAGCACCGCGTTCAACCGGTATTCCTCTGGCGCTTTCAGCCGTTTTGTTCCAAAGAAATCTGCGCCGAGGTCATTGTATGCCGGCATCCGGCGGAACAGGTCGATGTCGCAGACGGTCAGGTGTTTATGGCGGAAATCGTACATGAGACTGCCGTCGTAAAAATCAACGGTGGTGTATCCCGCATCCGAGACGGCTTCGAGAAACGAAAACAGCACCTCTGCCGCGCGCAGTTTTTCCGCTGTCGGAAGTTCGTGAAACCGCCGCTTCGGCGGCAGGATCTCCGGGTGCGCCGCATAGGTATCAAAATTCCAGTGGTCAAAAAGACACGCGCCCTCCGCCCACGAAAACACGGCGTAATATAGCTCCCCGTGCGCCGCGTGCGAGATCAGGCGGATGAGATTCGGATGGCGAATGTCCTCATAGACCCGCATGGCATCCCGCAGTGCGGAAACGGCTTCTGTCTGCGTGCGGCAGGAGGTGACCGTCGGCAGTCCCGCGGCTTTGACAAAATATCGTTCCGTGCCGTTGTCCACACCGAAGCTGATATTGCCGGAATCGTTTTCCGCAAACACGGCAAAGACCCGCCCCATCTCGGAAAGCCATGAAACATCGTGCGGCGCACGCAGGGGAAATGAAACGCCGTCAAGGGTGATGGTGGTCATAAGTGTTCCTTTCAACTTCCGGTCAAACGAAGTTTGACGTTTGAAAGTCAACGTCCCGTTGACAGTCAACTTCCCGTTGACTGATACTTCCGCACACCGATTCGCCACACGCCGATGCACACAAGCAGAAACGCAAGCGTCCACAGCGGTGTCAGTGCATACAGACCGCAGTCCGCTCGTCCCGTCAGATAGAGAAACGGATAATACTGCGCGCAGGCAAGCGGCACCAAAAACGTAAAGAACAAAATCAGCGGTCGGCTTCCGTAAATGTCCAGCGGATACGACCCCAGTTCTTTTCCGCCATGGGAGAAGATGTTCATGACCTCCAGTCCCTCAATGGTGAAAAAGCACACGCCCGCCTGCAGAATCAGAAGGGATGAGAAAAACACACAGCATCCGAGCAGCATCAGAAGATACGCTCCCGCGCGTGCGGGCGTCCAGACAATGTCCGCGTGCGTGACGGCATATGCGGTCACAAGAATACCTTGGAGAAACCGTCCCGTCCGTGCAAATTCCATGCGGGAAACGAGCACCGAAAAGAGCAGGGAACGCGGTCGGAGCAGAAGCCGGTCAAAGGAACCGGACTGTACCTGTCCCGCAAACGTATCGAACCCGCGCAGAAAAATCTCCGACACGGAAAATCCCATTAAGATGACCGAATAGCATAAAAGCACCTCGGACAGCGTGTAGCCGTCCACCGTGTGAAAGCGGTCGAACAGAAGCCATATCGCAAAGAACGAAGCGAGCGAGGTCAGAGTCATGCCGAAAAAGGACATAAGGAACGATGATTTGTATTCCATTGCCGCACGCAGGTGCATAGAGAAAAACGTACCGTACAGACGGTGCGCGGGAACTTTTTTGAATTGTTTCATCGCATTATCCTCCCTGGATGACAACGCGGGACAGTCCCTTTTTCATCATCCACGCACCGAGCGGAACGAGGATGCAGAGCCAGATGCACTGGATGAGGATGTACCGCGGTGCCGCTGACAGCGGCACATAACCGGAATAGATGAGATACGGCGTGTTCTGCAAATAGAGAAAAGGCGTGTACGACAGCACCGTCTGCAGTCCCGCCGGAAGCAGGGGCAGGGGAACGAGCGAGCCGGAACAGAAGTCCACCAGATTGGCAAAAATCGAGCGGATGCCCGATTCGTTGAGCAGAAAGAACACCGCAATGTGCGCGGGCATGAGCAGTGCCACCATCAAAAGAAACGCAAGCACAAGCGACACGAAAAACGCCAGAAAATGAAGCGGAGAGGGCGGCAGAACCATCCGGTAGCCGTCCGGCAGAAAGCCCGTGATGAGCAGAATCGGCAGAAAGCGCAGAAGCGCCCGCGACAGCCTGGAAGCCATACATTTGGCAAACCACATCGGATACAGCGACATCGGGCGGCAAAGTTCGTAGGCGACTGTGCCGTCCTTGATCTGCGCGATCAGGTCGTTTTCCATCGACCACGATGCAAACATCGCAAGGAATGCCTGTTGAAGCCAGATGTAGGTGGCGGTCTGGTCTTCGGTCATCGGGTACGCCGACGGGTCGGTGCGCCGGAACGCATGGTAGAGGAGGATGTACATGAATCCCCAGCAGAACTGGGTCGCAATGCCCGCAAGCGCGGCGGTACGGTACTGCAGTTCGCACCGGACACGCATCGAAAAAAACGTGATGTATTTCCGTAACCGTTTCATCATCCGACCTCATATTCCTTGTACAGATGCGTGATGAGCGTATCAAGCGACGGGTTTTCCACGGACAGGTCGTAAATGTCCGTCTGCGCGGAGACCGCCGCGATTGCATCCGAAACCGGCAGGACGGTCGTGTCAAGGGAAAACACCGCGCGGTCGGGATGCGATTCGGATAGCGTCATACCGGCGGGCAGGGATAGCGTGTCCGCATCCAGTCCCGCGCACAGAACCGTCATGTGCCGCTCCGTCATGTATTCGCGTTTGAGCGCATCGAGCGACCCGTCCCGCAGAATGCGTCCGCGCCCGATGAGCAGAATCCGCTCTGTGAGCGCTTCGATGTCCTGCATATCGTGCGTGGTCAGAATGACCGTGGTGCCACGTTCGCGGTTGCGCGCCTTGATGAAATCCCGCACGGCGATCTTGGACACCGCATCCAGTCCGATGGTCGGCTCATCGAGAAACAAAATCTTCGGGTCGTGGATGAGTGAAGCGGCGATCTCGCACCGCATCCGCTGACCGAGAGACAACTGTCGCGTCGGTGTGCGCAGAAGCTGGGACAGCCCGAGCATCTCCGTCAATTCATCGAGATTGCGGCGATAGATGGTTTCCGGCACGGAATAGATGTCGCGGAGCAGGGTAAATGTGTCGATGACCGGAACGTCCCACCAAAGCTGCGACCGCTGACCGAACACGACGCCGATCTGTGCAACGTGCGCGGTGCGCTCTTTCCACGGAACCCGTCCGCCGACGGTACAGATGCCGCTGTCCGGTACGAGAATGCCCGACAGCACCTTGACGGTACTCGATTTTCCCGCGCCGTTCGGCCCGATGTAGCCGACCATCTCACCCTCTCCGATGGTGAAATTCAAGTGGTCGAGCGCGTGGATCTCGGTATACTCCCGGTGAAAGAACGATTTCAGCGTGTTCTTCATCCCGCCGTCCCGCCGCGCGACGCGGAAGGTCTTGCATAATTCTTTTACATAAATCACGGTGTCACTTCCTTTGCCAAAAATTGGAATGGGGTATTATTATACCATGTTACGGGGGAAGTGTCAAGGGAGAGTGTGATTATAACGGAAGTTGCCGGGGATGCTTGTATGTGTGAGATCATAAACGCTGCATAAAGTAAGAACGCAAGCGGAAAGGTTCGCACTCAAAACCTTCCCCTTGGGAAAGGGGGACCGCGCCAGCGGTGGATGAGGTAAAAAATCAGTAAATCTCTCGTACCGCTGTCAGCACTCCCGCACTAGGTGACAAACTCGATAGGTATCAAAAGCTTTTCGCTATATTATGTATAAAAAAGATACTTTTCTATCTAACTGCCGATAAATGCTTTATGCAGTTTTTGTATGGGACGCTTACAGCCGGAGTACCAACACCTCTGCGAAAGAACTTCAAATCTGTACCTCATCCACCGCTAACGCGGTCCCCCTTCCCCAAGGGGAAGGTTTTGTGTGCGAAGCGTTTCGCTTATATTCTTGCCAATGGAATACAAAAAAGGATGCCGTTTCCGACACCCCATAAAGTAAAAAATCAAATTCCCAGTGCCCCAAGGAGCCGGTCGGAAATAATACGGTAATTGTTCCAATCGTGATGCAGATAGCAGCTGTTCGTCAGAATCACGACGGAGATCTCATAAGTTGGGTCGATGCACAGCATACAGCCGGAATATCCCGTGTGTCCGCAGGCTTCGGGCGAGTTGAAATCGGAGAAGAAGTTGTAGTGGTCGACCTCTCCCTTGCGCCACATGGCGGCGGTGCGGTGGAATTTGTTTTCCGTGCATTCGCGGAACAGATAGTGCGCCTGCCACGGGGTGAACACGGGATTCTCCCGTCCGTGATACGCATCCTGCAATGCGCCGGCGAATTTGAGCAGATCGCCTGCGGTCGTGAACAGCCCGGAATCCGCGGTCGGGCGCATCGTCCAGGAGTTTTCATAAGTACCTGTATCGCGGTTGTAGGGCATGATCATGTTGTCAGGGGAGATGTCGTGCGTGTCAAAGGTGGAACTTGTCATGCCGAGCGGGGAGAGGAGATTTTTGTTTGCAAATTCCATGTAGTCCATGCCGGACACCCGCTCGATGATTTCCATAAGCAGGGAATAGCCGTAGGTGAAATAACAGCTCTGCGTGCCGGGCGCATAGGTGCGCTTCATCGTGGCAAGGATGTCATGGACAAACTTCTCCTTGGGATCAGACCAGACCGGGCGCGGCACATTGCAACAGAACGAATCCGTGCCGGTGGAGTGACACAGAAGCTGCAGGACGGTATTGTCGTCAAACGGGTACTCCGGCAGATGCTTTTTTACATTGTCGTTAACGGAGATGCGGCCGGATTCCATCAGCTTTGCCATCAAAGCCCCCGTGATGATCTTTGTCACGGAGCCAATGTTCAAACGGGTGTCCGCGGAGAAATGATTGTACATCGGGTCGTCTTTGCGGCAGGCGGTGAATGCGGCGGCAACCTCGCCCTTGTATGCGATGGCGGCGGAGATGCACGGGGTCAGACCCTCCTCCACCAGAGAATCAAGATAAGCCTGTACGGCATCGGGATTTCGGAATAGCATGATCGTTTCCTTTCGTTGTCGGTTTTGATTTTCTATATAATATTATAAAGGCAAAATGGAAATTCGTCAAGTTTTTTTCGGAAAAAAGATTGCAATTCTGAAAAAACATGGTATAATAATAGCATAATCGATTACATATCAAGGAGCGTTATATGATAAAGCCACGGAATTATCAGGAGCTGCATAAGGATTTTGTATCACTGCCGCAGAAGTACAGGGCAGTGCCGTTCGTCCGTCTGGACGGGGATTTTTCGGACGAGGAAACCGTCAACACCGTTCTCACCAATCTGAAACGCGCCGGCTGGGGCGGTATCGCGCCGGTTCCGGTTGCCGATATGCGCAGAACAGGCGCCGCGACCACGCCGGAGGTTGGCACAGAGGAATACTGGGCGGCATACGAAAAGCTGCTGGAAAAGGCGAAAAAGCTGGATATGCAGGTCGTCTATTACGACGATGTGGATTTTCCATCCGGCAAGTACGGCGGAAAGGTGCTGGAGCAGTACCCCGATGCACATTCGTGGATCTTAACGATGCGCGAATACGAGTGCTCCGAGGGCGAGGTCACGCGGCGGAAGCTGGACGGGGACGGCATCACCGTGTCTGTTGTTGCGTATGAGCTGGATACGGGCGAGATCATCGACCTGCGCGAGGACATCATGGGCGATACCGTCGTCTGGGACACCCCGGACGGCAACTGGAACATCTTGCAATTTATCTGCCGTAAAAACGAGGAAAGTCCGTTCGTCAACTTCCTCAACTATAAGGCATCCATGAAATTTGTCGAGGTCAGCTACAAGGCGTTCACCGACTGGTTTGCGCAGTATCTCGGCGACGTCGTGAAAATGACATGGTACGACGATTTGCAGTATCTTGCGCAGAACCGCCGGATGTGGAGCCCCGACTTCAACGAGGTCTTTGAGCGGGAATTCGGCTTTGACCCGGCACCGTATTATCCGGCACTGTATTATGACATCGGACAGAAGTCCGCGTATTATACCGCGTGCTTCATGAAGTGCCGCGCGAAGATGTTCTCCGACGGCTTCTTCCGCGCTGTGTCGGACTTCACGCAGAAATTCGGACTGCTTTCCTCCGGACACGTCTCCGAATCCAAGAATGCCGCCATTTCCAACCTGACCGGCGATGCGATGCAGTTCCAGCAGTATGCCGGCGCGCCGGGTGCGGACATGATCCACGCCTATATGTACGGCTTCAACGGTCTGAAGCTCGCATCGTCCGCGGCGTACAACTACGAAAAGGAATACGTCACCTGCGAGACCTACAAAAACTATTTCCATCTCGATGCGCAGACCCTTTACAAAGAAGCGATGAACTGCTTTGCCCGCGGTGTCAACTGTCTGATGCCGAACATCATGCAGTGGTCGGGTGACGATTCCTACAACCACGACATCTCCCCGCGCTCCCCGGAATACCGCGACCCGTCCCCCCGCAATCCGGAATTCAAGGACATCTATCCGAAATATACGGATTTTCTGGCGCGCTGTCAGGCGATGCTGCAGGGCGGAACACACATTGCGGACATTGCAATGCTGTATCCCATCGACTCTCTGCATTCCAAGGTGTATTTCTACGAACAACGGGAGCGGCAGTTTGAGTTCCCGCCGGTGCTGGCGTTTGCGGATTATCTTTCCAATATCAATGCTGTCATGAATTACTGCGGGCGCGATGTCACCATTCTGCATCCCGATGTGTTCACGGAAAAGGGACGTGCCGCCGTGTCCGACGATGGCGGGGTACTGTATCTTGACAATGACTTAAACCCCGAAAAATACCGCATTCTCATTCTGCCCGCCATGACCGTGACCAGCATCCGCGTTCTGCGGCTCGTGCGCGATTTCTATGAATGCGGCGGCAAGATCCTCGCCACCTCCTGCCTGCCGTTCACATTACTGGAAGACGACGAGGAACTGAAAGCAGAAGCGGCGGATATCCTCTATACGCTGTTCGGGGTCAAGGAGGACACCGTCAACTACGTCTCCGACTACGAGATGCACAAAAACGATGCGGGCGGTATGGCGATCTATCTGCGTTCGTCCATGACCGACCTTGACGGAACAGAATATGTCGAGGCGGATCGCATCAACCAGACCCTCTGGAAATTCGATACCCCCGTTGACATTGTGTTCGAACATCTGCCGCGCATCGCGCATTCCGGCATTCTCGCGCTGAATCTCATCGCGTTCAAAAAATACGGCGCGGCGGCGGGAATCCGTTCCGGCGGCGTGTTCAATTACATCCACAAACGGCACGACGACTGTGAGGTCTATTACGTTTCCAATACGACCGTCAAGGCGTATGCCGGACACATCGTCATCTCCGGCTGTCACGAGGTCGAGGAATGGAATCCGCATACCGGCAAGATTCGCCAGATGACGGAAAAATTCGGCACCGTCGGCGGTCATGCCTACACGACTGTCGAAGCAAACATTCCGGAAAATACATCCGTTTTCTATGTCTGCCGCCCCAAAGAAAAAATCCCGGAAGCCGCGAAGTCCTTTGAGAATTTCGGCGCCCTGCGCAGATATTTCGACGAACAGGTCGGGAAGAAGACCCAGAACAAGAAGCCGCATTTATTTGGTTGGTAACAAAACAGGAGGAATCATAATGGCAAAATTGATCTGTCCCGCCTGCAAAACCGCATCGGAGGGGCACGAAATGTGTCCCGCGTGCGGCTATCCGATCGTCCCCATTCCCACGCCGCCTGGCGGAAAACTGTCCTTTGCCGGATACGACTGGTTCGTGCTGGAAAAACGGGAAGACCGTATCTTACTTGTGACCGAAAAGGTCATTGAAAAGCGGCCGTATCATACAAAAATGGAACCCGTCACCTGGGAGAGAAGTGACCTGCGCGCGTATCTCAACGGCGCATTTTATGCGCGACTGCCGGCGGACGACCGTGCGCGCATCCTGCGGGTGACAAACGAAAACCCGGACAACCGCTGGTATCATACGCCGGGCGGAAATCCGACCAATGATTATGTGTTTGTTCTGTCCGTTGATGAAATTCTCCGGTATTTCGGCGACAGCGGGCAGATTTTGACCCGGTATATGTACCCGGGCTGTGACTGGTGCCGGGACGAATACCTGCCGTGGATCGACGACCGGTATTCGCTCAACCGCCGCGCCGTCGATGAGACCGGCATCGTCACCCGCTACTGGACCCGCACACCGGGCGCGAATCCATATGCCGTTGCCGACATCGGCGGCTTCTGCGGCGACGGCTTTGACCAGGGCGGCATCATGATGTCCGGGGTCTGCAATATGGAAAACGGGCATTTTCTGCTGGATGAGAAGGAAGACCTGAACATTCCGGTCGGCGTGAGAGCGGCGGTGTGGGTGAGAATCTGAAAATAAAAGAGGGAACCGATGCGGTTCCCTTTTTGCGTATGTCTGGAATCTGCAGTTCCGAAACAGAGTGAAACATCACACATTGAACCGGAACAGCACAATGTCCCCGTCACGCATGACGTATTCCTTACCCTCCGAACGTACCATGCCTTTTGCCTTTGCGGCGGTCATAGAATAGTCGAACTTCGCCAGCTCGTCGAAGTTGATGACTTCAGCGCGGATGAAGCCGCGTTCAAAGTCGGTGTGGATCTTGCCGGCGGCCTGCGGGGCTTTGGTGCCGTTGACGATCGTCCAGGCACGGCACTCGTCGGAGCCGGAGGTCAGGAAGCTGATGAGACCGAGCAGGGAATAGCTTTCCTTGATGAGACGGTCAAGACCGCTTTCCGCGATGCCGAGATCCTCCAGAAATGCTTCCTTGTCCTCTGCGGGAAGCTGTGCGATCTCCGATTCGATGGATGCGCAGATGGGTAGAATGCCGGAATGCTCCTCCTCCGCGTAGGCTTTCAGCTTGGCAAAATGTTCGTTGTCGGAGAGGTCAGAGCCGACTTCGTCCTCGGAAATGTTCGCCGCATAAATGACCGGCTTCATCGTGAGCAGCGGCACATCGGTGAGATATGCGCGTTCGTCGTCGGTCAACTCCATCGTGCGCGCGGTCTTGCCGTCGGCAAGCGTTGCGTGAATGCGGTTGAGCACGTCCAGCTCGGCCGCCAGGGTCTTGTCGCCTTTCATGGCTTTGGTCACACGGTCAATGCGGCGGTCGAGAAGCTCAAGGTCGGAAAGGATCAGCTCCATGTTGATGATCTCCACGTCGGAAATGGGGTCGATGCGGCCCTCCACATGGATAATGTTGGAATCCTCAAAGCACCGCACGACGTGGACGACGGCATCCACCTCACGGATGTGGGACAGGAATTTGTTGCCAAGTCCCTCACCCTGTGCCGCGCCCTTGACAAGTCCCGCAATGTCAACGAATTCGATGACGGCAGGCGTTTTCTTGTCGGGCTTGTGGATCTCTGCCAGCTTGTCAAGCCGTGCATCCGGAACGGCGACAATACCGACGTTGGGTTCAATGGTGCAGAACGGATAATTTGCGCATTCCGCACCGGCGTTGGTGATAGCGTTGAATAAAGTGGACTTGCCGACGTTCGGAAGTCCGACGAGACCGAGTTTCATTGTGGTCTATCTCCTTAAAAATTCAGTATTTTCAGAGGTTATTATATTGATGTATTGAGGTTTGCATTTTATTGTTCTTCTCGTGTGAGAAACTTAATATCATCATTTTTCTGAAAGAGAAAAGGGCATAACATTATATAAATTATAACATATAATACCCTTTTTTTCAAGTACCTTTCAGAAAATTGTTTTCTGAAAATTGTAAACTTTATATCGCAGGTATACCGAGGAGGACCTATTATCGGTAACATACCGGCCAGCGATTTTAAGGAGTCGGTTCAGTTGTGTATATAATTTCGGCTGAACATAGTAGAACGCGCGCGAATCAGATCGACACACCGATCAGTACCGGGACCGAACCGTGTCAGATAAACCGTATCTCCTTTGACGGAAACAACATCGAATGCCGTTTCCGTAATCGTTCCTGCTGTCCGCTCCGGACAACCGGGTGCCCATTTCTGAAGCAAAGCACAGTTCGTCGTGATCTGCGGCAGATCTCCGTCATAATGAACATTATCGTAATGTACGTGTCCGGAAAACAGTGCTAAAACCCGTTTGCATACGCGCACATGATAAGTCAGCCGCGGACTGCCGAGCAGATCGTCGTAGGGCTTGATTCTGTCGGTCATGTTTGCGGTTCCATAAATACCGGCGTTGGACAGCGGCGAATGGCTGAAGACAAAAATCCCGCGATCAGTATTCAGCACATTGTTTTCGAACCATTCTGCCTGTTCATCGGAGATCTCCAGCCGCCAGCCATAGGGATACTGCCCGTTTGCATCCGTCAGATACGGCTTGTCGGTACAGTCGAGGAATACCAGACGGTAATCGCCGCCTTCGGTATCTATATCGGTATAATAATAATTGCGGTTTGTGGGATTGTATTTTCCGCAGATGCGGTGCATTTCGTCCGGCAGAATGGCATTCCGGTTATCCCAATGCTGGGCTATCATATTGCCAAGACCGTCATCATGATTGCCGATGCAGCAATGTACCGGAATACCAAGGCTGTACATTGCCTCCATGATTCGTATGTGGGATGCACGCATTCCATTAGGATCCGGATTGTAGTCGTTGCCGATGTCACCGCCGCTGACAAGAAAATGGATCCCGGGACAGCGATCCAGAATGTACTGCATGGATTCAATGACGGGTACGACAGATTTGACAAGCTCGTTGTGCTGATCGGTAATGAAAATAAAGTTCAGCGGTGCGCAAAGTCGGTTGATTGTTTCGATTTTTTCATCATAATGATCGGTAAGATACCGAAGTTCTTTGTTTGTCATAGATGGTTCCTCTCAATTTATTTATTTGTTTGTTTTTTTGCATCCGTTTTCTGAAATCTGTGGGTGTCATTCCGGTTAATTCACGGAATCGTTTATTGAAATAGGGAATGGTTTCAAAACCGGTACTGACGGCGATTTCCGAAACCGGCATTACAGTATCTGCCAGAAGCTGTTTGGCTTGTTCAATTCTTTTTCTACAAATATACTCTTTGAGACTGCAGCCATGATATTTTTTGAAGTATCGACCGAGATATTTTTCATTGTAGTGAAAGGTTTTCGAGAAATTTTCGAGATTCAGATTGCTGAAAAGATTTTCATTGATAAAGTTCTCCAAATCTATCATCAACGTATTCCGCATATGATGCTCTTTGGGGGGTACAGCCATATATAGAAGATGGAAATAACTGTCAATGAGTTCTGCATACTGTCGGCATGTTTCCTCCGATGTTTCATATGCCATTGTTTGCAGCAATTCTTCTTCTTCGTTTGTCCATAAATTTTCTGTCAGACGCTGTGTGATCTGTGTACGGCTGCTTTCGCGCAGAATATTGCCAATGAAAATGATGCCGACGACACGATTATCAATGATGATGGGATGCATATATTCCCAGACACCGTTGACGCACATCCCATTAAAAGGCTTCATTGTTTTCTGCGCTTTCCGGATTGCTTTATTGCGGCAATCAAGACAATGATTTTCATTATTATAATTGCTTTTCATTTTCCAACAGTAAGGAGCCATGTGAATGGTATACTTGAATGGTAAAATCAACAATTCATGGCGTGGCACACCAAGAAAGATGATGCCGATCTGCAGCTTGGTAGTATCATTGAGCAATTGCAAAAAATCACATAATGAACTGTACATAACGATACCTCTCATGACTGTGTTTGTTGCTTTTATTATATCACAAAATATACATTATCGCCACAAAAAACGGGAAAATGTATCGAAAGAATAAATATCGGCGTTATTTGTTATAGATATGCCGGGGAATCTATGCTATAATATAAACAGTGAAGGCGGGAGGTTTTTTTGATGCATTACCGAAAATTTGAAAAGGACTATGATTTGATCATCGTTGGCGGCGGCCAGACCGGAGTGGCTGCTTCTGTGGCGGCTTCCAGACAGGGGTTATCGGTTCTTCTTTTGGAACAGGACGGATCTCTTGGCGGTGCGATGTCCAACAGTTTTGTCTTTCCCTTTATGCGTTACAGTTATTGGGAGGATGGCGGCTGGAAGAATTTAAGCGCCGGTATTTTCAAGGAAATGGTGGAACGCCATAAAACGATCGGCGGCTGCAGTAAGTACGGATGGCAGCCGGAAATCTTCAAGATCGTGCTGGATGATCTGATTACCGAAGCCGGGGTTGACATCCTGTTCCATACCCGCGTTGTCAATGTGGTGATGGACGGAAGAGAATTGAAATCTGTGATTGCAGCAAGTAAGAGCGGAACGCTGGATATCCGGGCCAAATTCTTTATTGATGCCAGCGGTGACGGTGAAGTGATGGCACTGGCCGGCTGTGCGTATCAGCTCGGACGGGAAGAGGATCATCTCTGTCAGCCGATGACAACGTGCTTCCGTCTCAGCAACGTCAATATGGAAAAGTATTACGAAGAGATCGCCGGCTTGCAGAAGCTGTATAATGAAAAGCAGAAAACAGGTGAAATTTCCAATCCCAGAGAAAATATGCTCATTATGGGAGAGGTTTCCAGGGATGTTCTGCTTTTTACATGAGAAACCGGCAACACCGTGTAAAGGTTGTATTGGTATCCGAACCTGCAACAGCTCAAGTGATGAGATGGCACGTATGGGAATCGATACGACCGATACCGGCAGGCTGTGGTGTGGAATTATTCGCGACAACCCTGCATTATGCACCGATGAATGTCGGTGATGCAGGTTACCGTGTTGCATGCGTTCTTCCCCGCGGAACAAACTACGGGAAACCGTCGATTGCTGTTCTGAATGACGAAGACAATATGTGCGCAGGCTCCAATAAATGGCTGATGGCGCATAAGGATTCTTCTGAAGCAAATAACGGCAGCTATATAGGTCTTATTGGCGAGAATATCACCTTTGATATGTTAGAAATCTAAGGAAAGAGAGAACAATCACATGAAAAAAGTTTACATCGGAAATGATACGGCAGGTTATTACCTGAAGTCCAAATGCATTGAGTATCTGGAAGGCAAAGGAATCCCTTATGTTGACTGCGGTTCCGAGGATGATCCCGATATTGAGGCCACCCGTTATCCGTTCTTTGCCGCAAAGGTTGCAAAAGCAGTCGCAAGCGGTGAAGCAAGATGCGGACTTCTGATTTGCGGTACCGGTATCGGTATCAGTATGGCAGCAAACAAATTCAAGGGCGTTTGTGCGGCACTTGTCAACAGCACCTATCTGGCAAGAATGACTCGCCGTCACAACGACGCGAATATTCTCTGTCTTGGCGGCAGAACCATCGGCGAATGGGAAGCAATCGACATTCTGGAAACATTCCTGAATACCGAATATGACGGTATGTTCCATGACGGATCGCTGAATCTGATCAGAGAAGCGGAAGAATATATGATGAACGATAATGTATGGCAGGAGGAGCCGAGAAAAATCTCAACAGGCCCGCTTGCAGATGCCGAAATATTCGATCGCTCAAGGTACAGGGATCATTTTCCGCTGTAGTAACAGTTATTGAAATTGAAAAGTCCCCCTCCATTAAAGCATGACCGGTTTTCTTCGATCATGCTATTTTCATGTCCGGAAAATTGATGTTCCCCAAACACAAAATCCGGAACCGATAGAAAAATATGACAGAAACCCCTTGAAAAAAAGGCAGAATTGTCGTATAATATAATATATAAATATAAGAACAGAAAACGCAAACCGCTGACACGTTCGGAACAGTTATATGCAACAACCTTTTTGGTGTGGCGCACATTGTTATTATCTTTTCGATTTAAAGTGTAACAATAATAAATATTTATACTACGCTCTTAAAAGCCAGCAAGATCGGATTATGAAACTTCGTTCTGGAGCGTGTATGCCTAATATAAAAAAAGCGATTTATCCGATTTTGAATTTGTATATGATTATGACGCTTACAATCAATCTATTATTGTCAATCAACTGGATAATATAGAAAACCTTATCTCACTCCGCAAACAGCAGCTTACGAAATTGGATGCGTTGGTTAAGGCGCGGTTTGTGGAGATGTTTGGGGATCCTGTTTTGAATACCATGGAATGGCCTGTTTATGAGTTAACAGAGTATATTCAGTTCCTTACTTCGGGTTCACGGGGGTGGTCGCAGTATTTTACTGACAGCGGTGAATATTTCATTACCATAAAGAATGTAAAGAACCGCAGAATTGCTCTTGATGATGTGCAGTATGTTGTTCCGCCAGATAATGCGGAAGCAAAGCGTACAAGAGTACAGGAAGGAGATCTTTTGGTTAGTATTACTGCCGATTTAGGCAGAACTGGTGTCGTCACAAAAGAAATTGAAGATTATGGCGGATACATCAATCAGCACTTAATCTGTATAAGACTCAATCAAGACGCTGTGCGACCTCTATATGTGGCATATTACATGGAAAGCGAAGCAGGAAGAAGCCAGTTTCAAGCAAAGAATCAAAGTGCAGTCAAGGCGGGATTGAACTTCAACTCTATTAACTCACTGCGGTTGATGGTACCTCCAGTTAAGTTGCAAGATAAGTTTATCTCTTTTGTTAAACAGACTGATAAATCAAAATATGCAATACAGCAAAGTCTCAATAAACTGGAAACGCTCAAAGGTGCTTTGATGCAGAAGTATTTTGGGTGTGCCAATCAAGTATAATACATGAAATTATCAAAACCACACGAAATTCAGTTAAAAGCATTAATAAATATTTGTTTTGAACAAGATAGTCCAAAACGAAAGAGAGAAATTCATCAAGACATCATTCGATTAATAGAAGCATCGTCTCCGGATTCTATTGAAATAGAACCAGTAGACGATATTGCCACTAATGATTTACTTTTATGCATGATTCTTGTGATTACAATGTATGGATTTTTTTCTATAACAATCCCAGACAATAATCCTGAAAATATTATGTTTTCCGCACTGTTTAGAACCATATGTAATTCAATTTATTCGATATTGTTATTGGCTGAAAATGGTCTTGATTATGCAGCAAAAACACAATTAAGGATTTTGCTTGAACAATTTTTTATTTTAATATCAGTTACTTGTGATAAAGAAAAACGAAACTCTTATATTAAAAATTATGAAGGTAAGGAAGCTGCAACATCATGGTATAAAAATTTTAAAAAAGATAAATTCATCGCAATGATAAATGCTTTTTTACCGGAAGAAGTAGAGATTAGAAAGGCTCTGACAGAAGTAGTAAATGGTTATTATGGTGAATATTCATCATTTATCCATAATGATTATTTATTTGTTCTATGTTATTCAATGGCTCATATTAATGATACAGACAATCGACCAAATATTTGTGGTCAGTATCAAACTCGATTACATGAGATTCTCATGAATTGTTTTTCGATATCGATCAATATGTCGTATATGTTCTTCCATATTCTTGATATGCAAGATGTTGATATGAATATTGATACAGTTATAGGGTCTGAAAAACTAAATACCCAAAATATATTTTCAGAATTAAATCGTGCTATACGATATTTAAGCTCAATTATTATATCAAGAGAAGAGTTAAAAATAACATGAAAAATAATACTCCCGATAAAGGAGATTTTCAATGCCAACCAACTTCGATTTCCTAACCTCCACCCCCTCCTTCTCCACCTTCGCCCCCGTCGCCGTCTCCGCCGAAAAGCTGTTGTACATCGACCGCGATGCGTGTGTGCTCAACTGCCGCCGCGCGATGGAGTTCGCGGTTAAGTGGATGTATTCCGTTGACCGCGCTCTGGAGCTGCCGTATCAGACGAACCTGGACAGTCTCATGAAAGACAGCGCGTTCCTCGTCCTCGTCGGGAAAGACGTTTCTCTCCGCATGGACTATGTGCGCAATCTCGGCAACACCGCCGCGCACGGCGGAAAACCGATTTCCGAGGAGCAGACGGTGCTGTGTCTGGAAAATCTGTTCGTCTTCTTTGACTTTGTGGCACACCACTATGCGCCGGACAACACCGTGCGGGCATATGACCGTTCCTTGCTCGTACCGCCGACAGAATCGGTTCCGCGCGCGTTCCCCGACGTCGATGTTGCGGCACTGATGGAAGAAAACAAAGCCCTGCGCGAGGAGCTGACCGCGCGCCGCGCCGAACAGCAGCAGACCTATACTCCAAAGCCGCTTGACCTGTCTGAATACGAAACGCGCAGACTGTATATTGATGTCATGCTCACGGATGCCGGCTGGGTAGAGGGTCGTGACTGGCTGAACGAAGTCGAAGTGCGCGGAATGCCGAGCCCGAGCGGCATCGGTTACGCCGATTACGTCCTCTACGGCGACGACGGCAGACCGCTTGCGGTTCTCGAAGCAAAAAGCACCTGTACGGATGTCGGCCAAGGCAGACATCAGGCGAAGCTGTACGCCGATGCGCTGGAGCGGCAGTACGGGCGCCGTCCGATCATCTTCCTCTCCAACGGCTTTGACACCCGCATTTTCAACGACAGATACTACCCCGAACGCCGCGTGGCTTCGGTCTACTCCAAGCGCGATCTCGAAAAGCTCTTCAATCTGCTCTCGATGCGGACCAGTCTGAAAGACGTCACGGTCAACGCCGAAATTGCGGGACGCTATTACCAGGAGGGCGCGATCAAGGCGGTCTGTGAATGTCTTGATACCAAGAACCGCCGGAAAGCACTGCTCGTCATGGCGACGGGTTCCGGTAAAACGCGAACGGTCATCGCGCTGTGCGACGTGCTTCTGCGGCACGGCTGGGTGAAGAACATTCTGTTCCTTGCCGACCGCACGGTGCTTGTCAGGCAGGCAAAGAAAGAATTTGTCAAAATGCTCCCCGATCTGTCGGTGACGAATCTCTGCGAAGACAAAGAAAACTACGATGCACGGTGTGTGTTCTCCACCTATCAGACAATGATGAACTGCATCGATGCCGTCCGGGATGAGGACAACCGCCGTCTGTACACGGTGGGACATTTCGATCTTGTCATCGTTGACGAAGCGCACCGCTCCATCTACAACAAATACAAGGATATTTTCACCTATTTTGATGCACCGCTGGTGGGTCTTACCGCCACGCCCAAGGACGAGATCGACAAGAATACCTACGAGATCTTTGATCTGGAAAACGGCGTGCCGACCTACGGCTATGAGCTGGCGCAGGCGGTTCATGACGGATTTTTAGTGGACTTTATGTCCGTGGAAACCAAACTGAAGTTCATCGAAAACGGCATTGTGTACGATGAGCTGTCCGATGAAGAAAAGGAAGAATACGAAAAGAAGTTTCTTGACGAAAACGGCGATCTTCCCGACAGCATTGCATCTTCTGCGCTCAATGAGTGGGTATTCAACGAGGATACGATCAGGCAGGTTCTTCACATTCTGATGCGGGACGGTCTGCGCATTGATTACGGTGAGCGGCTCGGCAAGACCATCATTTTTGCTAAGAATCACGCGCACGCCGAGAAGATTCACGAAATTTTCGGAAAGGAATATCCGCATCTGCCGGGTTACACCAAGGTCATTGACAACTATATGACGTATGCGCAGAGTGCGATTGCCGATTTTTCCGACCCGCAGAAACTTCCGCAGATCGCCATTTCCGTCGATATGCTGGACACAGGTGTGGATGTACCGGAAGTATTGAATCTGGTCTTCTTCAAAAAGGTCATGAGCAAAGCGAAATTCTGGCAGATGATCGGACGCGGAACGCGGCGCTGTGACGGTCTGATGGACGGCGGGGACAAGGACAAGTTCTACATCTTCGATTTCTGCGGTAATTTTGAATTTTTCCGCGTGTCGGCGGGGAATGCAAGTGCCAATCAGATCGCATTGCAGGGTGCGCTTTTCCGCCTGAAAGCGCAGATCGCGTTTACCTTGCAGGACACCGCTTATCAGACCCCGGAGCTAATGACCTTCCGTCAGACACTGGTGGACGATATGGTTCACAAAGTGCGCGAGCTCAACCGCGACAATTTCGCGGTACATCAGCATCTGCGCAACGTCGAGCGGTATTCCGATCCCGCAAACTATGCCGTCCTGACTTATGAAAATACGCTTCAGATGGCGGAGGAACTGGCGCCGCTTCTGACACCCGATGTGGACGACATGAATGCCGTCCGGTTTGATGCGCTGATATACGGCATGGAGCTTGCGTATCTGGCAGGGAAGAGCTATTCCCGTGCGAAAACCGATCTTGTGAATCGGGTGCGGGGGCTTGCGGCGATTGCCGATAACATCCCTGCGATCAAAGCGCAAAACGGGCTGTTCGATCAGATTTTACATACCGGTTATCTGGAACACGCGGGTGTCGGTGACTTTGAATACATCCGCGAATGTCTGCGTGATCTGATGAAATATCTGCCCCAAGAGAAGCGCAATTCCTATCAGACGAATTTTACCGATGACATTCTCTCCGTGGAATGGCACAAATCGGAGCTGGAAAACGACGATCTGAAAAACTATCGGGCAAAGGTTGAGTATTATATCCGACAGCATCAGAATGAGGATGTCATTGCAAAGCTGCACGACAATGTTCCGCTGATGCAGGACGATATTCAGGCACTTGAAAAGGTGCTGTGGAACGATCTCGGCAGCCGGAACGATTACGAAGCGGAGTACGGAGAGAAACCGCTGGGCGAATTTGTGCGCGGGATCGTCGGGCTTGACATGAGAGCCGCCAAGGAAGCGTTTTCGGCATATCTGAGCGACGTCAATCTCGATTCCAAACAAATTTATTTTGTGAATCAGATTGTAGAATATATCGTTCAAAACGGTATGATGAAAGATCTGTCTGTGCTTCAGGAATCGCCGTTTACCGATCAGGGCAGTATTGTGGAGGTTTTTACAGATCTGTCAGTATGGTTCGGAATCAAATCCAGTCATTGACGCAATCAATGCCAACGCCGCCGCGTGATCTGTATTGTAAACCAAAAAACCTTTCACAGGAGTGATCATCATGCAAAGTATCCGGACCCTTATCACAGAATTTGCATATCCGCATCTTGACTATCTTTTATCGCTCGTTGACCGTGACGGGGATGCTGCCGCGCTCGGCGGTTTTCCGTGCATGGCGGACAACGGCGGCACGGTGATCGGAATGCTCATCCGCGCGGCCGCCGATGCGTATTTACGCGCTCCCGGTGAGGAGACCCGCGCACGGCTGTGCCGTTTCTTTTCCCGCATCACAGAGGACAGTCCGCTTCATACCTGGGGCAAGCTGTCCGTGCTGACAACCCTGCGGATGCTCCAAAACGCAGGAGAATCGGACATCCTTTCCCCGAAAACAATGGAATTGCTTTGTCGCCGAACCGATTATGACGACTTTTTCGACCGCGAAACACTATCCTTGAAAAACGGTCTGCCAACCAACTATTATCACGTCGCCCACTCCTGTGCTTGTTTGCGGGAGGAGCTTGGATTCGATACTGCGCTTTATTCCGGAAAAATCGCGGAAAAACTATTGGAGGTCATCTGCGGAACCGATTCCGGCGGCTGGATGGACGAACGCCCGCCGCGCGGCAGATTCGACAGCTACAGCATCGGCATGAACCGCTCGATGGTTGGGATGTACCGCTCCCTTGGCATGGAAGTCCCTCCGGAGCTTTGGGCGCGCTGTCGGGAATCTGCGTATATCCATTTTGCGAACCGAAACCGCTGCGGAACGGGTATCTCCTACGGCAGAAGCCTGTCCGTCTACGGCGACACGGAGTCCATGACGGAGATTCTGTTTGCTATGCGGAACGGTCTGCTGGACAAAGCCGACATCCCGGAAGCCGTCGCTTATCTCATCCACATCGCAGAAAAGCTGATCCGGTTCTGGTACCGACCGGACGGAAAGTGGTTTGACATTTGGACCGGCGGCCGTGCGACGGAGAGCTACCGCGGCCCGCACCGCGTGCTTGAGGTCAATCTGGAAATCACGACACGGTTGGTGTCGCTTCTGCACGATGCGGTGGCACTCGGCTTTGCCGATACGATACCGGAAAACGACATCGCGCCCGTCGCAGGTTGGGAATGCCGGGAGACCGTATTCCAAAAGGAACCGGGCAAAATGCGCGCGCTCTACGTTCTGCGGCACGGGGAACACAGCTTTATGTTCCCGTTTGTCGGAGCGGCGGGAACGTCCTATTTTCCGTTCCCCTCGGAAGCGTACACGGCGGAAGCACCGGTGGAGCAGTATCACCCGTTCCTCGTTCCCGTGCTGACGACGGAGGACGGCCGGGAGGTCATGCCTATCTGGTATTTTGACGATGTGAAAATGGAACAGACCGGCGACACCGTCAGCATCACGGCGACCGGAAACTGCTGTGAGACCGACCGCGTTTACAATCTTGAAAAAATGCGTGGGGAAACGGATATCCGTTTTGTGACCCGTTATGTGTTCCGGGACAACACCGTCAATGTCTGCTTTACGTTTGAAAAAGAATACGACGCGGAGATCCTTTATGCAGGCATCCGCGACTGCGTGACGTTTTACGGGTTTTCGGAGGAAACGGTTTCAGACATTTCCGACGATGAAACGTTCCACACCCCGCACGGCGCGGAGACATTCTGTAAAACCGCACACGGCTTCGGTCGGAAATTCGGATACACACTGACATTGTAAGGAGCGTATTTTATGAAAATCGCCGTTATCACGGGAGCAAGCTCCGGCATGGGCCGCGAGTTTGTCCTGCAATTATCAAAAGCGGAATCCTATGACGAGATCTGGGTCATTGCCCGCTCGGAGAAAAAACTGCAATCGCTTGCCGGGGAAGTGAACATCTCCGTGCGTGTCATCCCGCTTGACCTGACACAGCCGGAAAGCTTTGAGACGTACCGCGCTCTGCTCAAAGAACAGAACCCCGACATCCATACCCTTGTCAACTGCGCAGGCTACGGAAAATTCGGTCGGTACGATGAAATCCCGCTTGACGAAGCACTCGGCATGATCGACTTAAACTGCAAAGCGATGGTCTCGATGACAACGCTGTCCCTGCCGTACATGAACGCGGGCGCGCGCATCGTGCAGGTGGACTCCCTCTCCGCGTTTCAGCCGGTGCCGTACTTAAATGTCTACGGTGCGACGAAGGCGTTCGTGCTGTCTTACAGCCGTGCGCTCAATGTGGAGCTGGAACCCCGGAACATCCGCGTTATGGCGGTCTCGCCCGGCTGGGTGAAAACCGATTTCTTTGACCGCGCGGAGAAAAAGGACGACCCGGTTGTGACCTATATGAACATTCTTTATGAGCCGGCGGACGTTGTGAAAACCGCGCTGAAACATCTTTACAAAACGAAAAAAGACCTGTCCATCCACGGATTTCCGGTCAAGGCACAGGTGCTTGGCGTGAAGCTTCTGCCGACCCGGTTGATCATGAAAATATGGATGAAACAGCAAAAATTACCGCGAAAGGAGCCAGTCTGAAAATAAATTTTCAGACGGGTTTTGTGGCTTTCTTTGCACTTCGTGCAAAGATTTTGCTGCGCAAAACCACCCACAATTCCCCAAGAAAGGAAACTTTCGCACAGCGAAAGTTATGGTCATAATTATGTCCAAATTCACCCCCTACATCCCCGGCTTTACCGAGCCCGACCGCAGATATGCCGTGTACCAGATCATCCACGGCGGTGCGGCGGATGCTTCCCGTGCGGCGTATTACGACGAGCGGTGGTTCGGCGGCATCGTCGGCAACATTCCGTATACGATGCAGTTTCCTGATGACGAAGCCGCGTGGAAAAACACGGAAGCCGGAATGCGTGAATACATCCGCCGCGGAATGCACACCTGGATCTACGACGAGGACGGATACCCGTCCGGAACCGCCGGCGGCTACGTCACCGAATTTCACCCCGAATACATCGCACGGGGGCTTTACTGCTACGATTACTGGCGCAAGATTTCCGGCCCGTCCGTCTACCGCGCCGATGTGCCGGGCGACAAGCTTTGGAAAGCGGTTCTCCTGCCCGTGGAGGGCGGTGACCCCATTGATGTCACAGATGCGCTGAACGAACGCGGCGTTCTGTACATCAACGTCCCCGCCGGACAGTATTACCTGTTCATGATGAGCATCCGCCGCCTGTTTGACGGCACGCACGCAACGGAAAGCTATTCCGAACCGCGCAATTATATCAGCCTGTCCGACAAAAAAGCGACCGAGGCGTTTCTTGCCTGCACGCATGAAAAATATAAGGAACTGCTCGGTGACGAGTTCGGGCGCGGTGTGCTCGCCATGTTCACCGATGAGCCGTCGCTCATTTCGTGGAATATCCGGCAGGCGGTCTTTCCGATTCTGCCGTGGCTGGACTCCTATCCCGCGGATTTTGAAGCGAAATACGGCTACCCGTTCGTCAATGCGTGTGTCGCGGTCGTGCTCGGGCGCGGAAACGAGGTCACAAAGCGCCGCTGTGACTTCTGGGAATTTATCGCCGACACCGTTGCGGAGAACTATTTCGGCACCATTCAGAACTGGTGTCACGAAAACAACCTGAAATCCTCCGGTCATATGCTCGAAGAGGAACGGCTTCAGGCGCATATCATCAATTACGGCTCGTTCTACCGTTCGATGAAGCGCTTTGACTGGCCGGGCATCGACCAGCTGGCGACCGAAACCGGCCCGCTCATGAACGACGGTGCAATCCCGATCGCGCGGTTCATTGCCTCCTTTGCCGACATCAACGGCGAGCATGAGGTCTTCACCGAGTTTTCCGACCACAGCGTGCGGGAACGCGGCGAGGTGGCGGGACTGCACTGCTATTACGGTTCTGTCAACTGGCATCTGGCGATGGGGGTCAACAACTTCACAAGCTATTATTCGTGGAACGGACTGACAAAAGAAGAGCAGTATGACTTCAACCGCTACACCGCGCGTTCCGGTTATCTGCTCCGACAGGGCAAACGCGACAGCCGTGCAGCGGTCTTCTATCCGGAAGCCGCGATGTGGGCAAGCTATACGCCGTCCGTTGCACAGCGCGCCATCGACCATTCCGAGCCGACCCGCGCCCTGGATCGTGCCTTTGCGAAATGCGCCTGGGAGCTTCTGCACCGACAGGTCGATTTTGACTACATCGACCGCGACCTGCTTGTGCGCGGCGAGATCCGGGACGGAATGCTCTGCTTTGGCGACCGCGCGTATTCCGCCGTCATCCTGCCGTGTGCCAGAGTGCTGGAAACGGATGCGATGGCGCGGCTGATTGCACTCGAAAACGCCGGTGTCACCGTCATCTTCTGCGGAGATGCGCCCGCGGTCTGCCGTGAGAGCGGGGAAGCGACGGCGGAAAGTGCCGCCATTGCCGACCGCATCGCGGCAGGGAAGATGCACATCTGCCCAATTGACGGCATCGGTGCGCTGTATGACACGGTACTGGACGACAGCATTCGCACCACACGTGTGTCGTCGGTGGGCGGAACTTATGCGCCGATGCTCCTCTCCCACTGCCGCGTGACGGAGGACGGCGTGCGCATTGTCTACATCGCCAACATGGACATAGAACCGTATACAGGCACGCTGTCCGTATATGGCACCTACCGTGAAGCGGCAGAAGCCGATGCGTTCACGGGGGAAATACGGGATGCGGCATTCACGCAGAGTGGTGCTTACGCGGACATTCCCGTCACCATCCGCCCCGGTGAGGGACGGTTCTTCCTGCTCGCCTGAATTTTATCCGAAATACCATCACAGAAAGGAAATATCCTGTCATGAAAACCTACAACATCAAAACGCTTGACCATGTTCCGTGCGAGAAATGCTGGTCGAAAATCGAAAAAGCCGCGATCGACGAATGCGTCTGGGGCGACGATTACAAGCCCGTCTGCTACGCGCAGGTCGTCTATGTCAAGGGCGACGGCTTTTATGCCCGTCTGACGTGTGAGGAAGCGAATCCCAAGGCTGTCCACACCGGATTCTTCTCCGACGTCTACAAGGACTCGTGTCTGGAAATGTTCGCGCAGTGGGATGAGGATTCCGACAAGTACATCAACATTGAGATGAACTCCCTCGGTGCCTCCCTCATCGCCCTTGGCGCAAACCGCCACGAGCGCACGCCCATCGACCGTCTCATCGAAAAGCCGTTCCCCGTCACGGCGGAGAAAACGGAAAACGCGTGGAGCGTCACCGTTCATATTCCGCAGGACGACCTTGCGCAAATCTACGGAATGTCCGCCGACAAGTTCGTTCCCGGCTATACCATCCGCGGCAACTTCTATAAGTGCGGCGACGAAACGGAGATCGAGCATTATGTCATGTGGAGCCCCGTCGGCACACCGTCGCCGGATTACCACAGACCGGAATATTTTGCAAAGATGGTCATCACCGAATAAAACAGATATATTCGATAACCTGTCACCATCCATTAAATCGGGTACATTTTTCTGGTATTATCTCGGTCAGAACGAGGTTATCGAACAAATCTAATAAAAAAAAGCGCCCTGCGGCGCTTTTTTATTGCTTAAAATACGAAATTGCCGTTTTCAAATACGGGAATTTGCTCCCCGTCTGATGTGATGCCGGTCACGGTCATGTCCGCCGTTCCGATCATGAAATCGACGTGATTGACACTGGAATTTCCGCCGCGCGATGCCAGTTCCTCCTCAGAGAGCAGTTCACCGCCGCGCACGGTGTTCGGATAGCACCGACCGAGTGCGAGATGACAGGATGCGTTTTCGTCAAACAGCGTGTTGTAAAAGAGGATCCCAAGCTGTCGGATGGGCGAGTCATACGGAATCAGAGCGACTTCACCGAGATGCCGTGACCCCTCATCGGTGTCAAGCAGTCGCGTCAGCGCATCCTCCCCGACCCGCGCGTGATGCTCCACCACGCACCCGTTTTGGAACATAAGGGAAAAGTCCTCGATCAGACACCCCTGATACGACAGCGGCATGGATGCGAACACCGTGCCGTCCGCCTGCAGTCTGTGCGGCATCGTGAAAATTTCCTCGGTCGGCATATTCGGGAAGTAGACGTATCCGTCGTTTGACGTCTCGCTTCCGCCGAACCAGATATGACCCTCGGGCAGACCGACACGGAAATCCGTGCCGAGCGAATTTTTATATTCCAGCGCCCGGAATGCATACCGGTTCAGCTTCTCCGCGCGGCCTTTGAGAATGCGGTCGTGTTCCTCCCATTTTACGACGGGGTCGGAAACGATACCGGCTTCCTCTGTGATGCGCACGGAGGTGTAAATGGCATCCCAGAGCTTTGCAACGGCGATGTCGTCGGGGCAGTCGGGGAAGATCTTCTTTGCCCACGGCACACACGGATAAGCAACCACCGTCCAGCGGAGATCGCCCGCATCCATGATGTCGTAGAATTCCTTTAATGCGGCACGGCGGGCTTTGGCGGCGGCAAGCAGCTTCTGTCCGTCCACGCCGGAAAACGCTTCGGGGTCTTCCGCGATGATGGAAATGGCGACACATCCCTCGCGGGCGTAATAGTTGCTTTGCTCCGCCTGCCATGCGGGGACGGTCTCAAAGCGGTCAAGCGCGGCACGTTCGTAGCGCACCCGCGACGTCCGGTCGTCGGAATACTGCATGATGACGTCCTTTGCGCCCGCGTCGAACGCTTCCTCCATCACCATCCGCCCGAAGTCCGCGGCAATGATGGGACAGCGCACAACGACATAGATACCGTCCGAAACGTTCACGCCCTGTCTGACGGTGAGACGGGCATACGCGCGTAATTTTTGTTCGTTTTTCATATCAGATGATGTTCCCGATGGGATTCAGCGCATCGAATCCGTCCTCGGTGTACCAGTCAAAGGTGATCTCCTCACCGTTGAGCATCCACTTCCGCGGGCAGATGTCATTTACCCAGTCCACGGGAACAAGCAGGTCCTCCTGTGTGGAATTGTAGAAAAATGCTTCTTTGATCTCGGGGATCATCGCATCGTCCGCAACGCCCTTGGCGCTGGACATAAACAAGGGCGAGCCGGAGCGGGAAAGTGCTTTCAGCCAGACACGGTTCTGCTCCCACGGAACCTGCGCCGTGATGCCGATGCAGTCCGCATCTGCCATGTAGAACGCGCGGTTCTGCATCATACGGAATGCAAGCGTGTTGACACCCATCTTGCGGGTTCTGTCCCAGTAGCGGCCGGAGGTATCGTCACCGGTGCGGTTGACCTCCACAAGCCCTGCACAGAGATGGGAGAACGTGTTGCATCCGATGATGACCGCATCGCCCGCCGCTTCTCTGATGGCGCGGTAGAAGCCGAGAACGACCTCTGCACTCGTCTTGGAACGGTCACGGAAATGCCAGCCCTTTGGCGTGACGGAGGTTCCCATACGCAGACCGTAATTGCCGAAGAGATCATAAGAAGAATAGTCGTGCTTGATGAGTTCATATCCCCAGTCGCAGAGCCGTTTTGCGGTCGTGCGCACATAATCGAGCACCTCGGGCACGGACGGGTCGAGATAATCCGCACAGCGCAGGGACTTCCATTCGTCGGGAATCTTCGGGTCAAGGTCATGCAAGAACCGGATCCAGATGCCGGGCTTGACGCCGCGCGCTTTCATCTCACTTGCAAGCTTGCCCATGTCGCCGAAATTCTGGTTGCCGTGATCCCAGGGGCCTGCGGTGCGGTTGTCGTGCCAGCCGTCGTCGATGACCATATACGGGCGGTTTTCCAGACCCTCGCAGAGCTCCGCGATATATTCGGAGTCGGTCAGGATCTCGTCATGGGAGGAATTGCCGTAAGCGTAATACCAGTTGTTGGAGCCGTACACCGGCTTTTCGGGGAAGATGGGATCGGGACACATTGCACAGCAGAATTTATGACCGCCGGAAAACGCATCGGTATCCTCGTATTCCCGGCAGAGAACGGTGCAGGCATCCAGCGTTCTGCCGCCGAGCACCACACCCATACCGCCCGAGCGGACGTCGATATACAGCGTCACGCCGTCGCTGTCCGCGTGCCAGACACACATCGCATTCGGGCGCACCATGACACCGTATCCGGCAAGCACACGCGCACCGGTGTCATAGCACAGGAAATACCACGGCATATGCTGTTCCGGCACGATGGAACCCCAGTGAAGCGTTCCGTAGCCGCGTTCCCAGTCGTCGCCGTAGACAAGCGCCCCCTCGGGGATGTGCATGGGGAAGCGCACCATGACCCAGGAGACGGAGGTCTCGTCGGCTTTCACGGTGACACAGAGGTCAGCACCGTTCTTTTTGAGCGTGATCTCAATATCGTCTTTTGTGCAGATGCCGCCCTCGGGCGTGCCGAAATCGGTGCGGGCGTTGTCGTCGCCGGAGATCATGGAGACACGGACGGGGGAAGATAATAAATCGGGAAAGTGTTTCATAAACGTAATATACCTCGAAAAATCAGTCGTGGTCGAAAATTGTGCCGGACTTGACATCGTCAATGACACGGATGACATCTACCGCCTGCGCAAGCGTGACGGGATGCGGCTTGTTTTCGCGGATGGCGGCATACAGATGATCCCAGATGCGGGAGCAGTTGCCGTAACCCTCGTAGGGAATGATGCGGTCGACCCATTCCAGCTTTTCGCCGGATCCGAAGGATTCCTTGGAGCCGGGTGTTGCCGGGTCGGAGACGACGGGGGAGAGCACCTTGTCCGGATTCAGATACCGCACATGGAAGCCCTCGCGCTCGGAAATGAGTGAACCCTTAGAGCCGTACATGACGTATTCCGGCATGGGAACCGCACAGCCGCCGGAAATTTCCATATCGACAATGCGGCCGTTCTCGCCGGTAAAGACGATCTTGATGTGGTCCTCACAGTCGCCGCCTGCCGCGATGTGCTGGATGTCGGAATACATGACCTCGTACTTTCCGCCGCAGAAGCGCAGGGAATGGTCAACGATGTGCGGGCCCCAGTTGAGCAGCTGTCCGCCACCGAATGCGGATAGGGTCTGCCAGTCGCGGCGGCGGTCGTAGCTGTTGCGTGCCAGCTTGATCTCGTAGACCTGACCGATGAGACCGGAGTCGATGATATTCTGTGCCTGCTCGAAATGATCCTCAAAGCGGCGGTTGTGGCGGATGTATAGATGCGGGCCTGCCGGTTGGGAGCCGAGTGCGGCAAGCTCCTCCGCCTGCCATGCGTGCTCGGAGAACGGCTTTTCCAGCTGTACGTCCTTGCCGGCGAGCAGAGCGGCTTTCGCGTGTGCGTAATGGTCGGCGGAACGGGTCGCAATGTCGACAAGCTCCACATCCGGGTCGGAAATCAGGTCGGCGATGTCCGTGTACGCTTTCGCACCCAGCTTTTCGCCGTATTCCTTTGCGCGTTCTTCAATGATGTCACAGACAGCGACGACCTTGAATTTGTCTTTTCTCGATTCCAGTTCCGGCAGGTGCATACCAACACCCGCCCGGCCAAGACCGACCAGACCGATTCTGATGGGATTGCTCATGATAGTATCTCCTTGTATATGTAAAAAATTCGGTATATAGGTTTTCCTTGATCGATATGTTTTTCATTATAATAAGTATACCCGTTTTCCGCCGTTTTGTCAAGAGAAAACCATGATAAAACCGTGGCGGGGACACAAAAAAACGCGAAAAACAAAAATATTTTGTAAATTTCTGAAAAATTTTCAAAAAAGCTCTATACAATCCGAAAAACATATGGTATAATAAGAATGTAAGGGAATTTTCCGCATGAACACGGCAGTTCCGACGCCGTCGGGGAACGGGACTGCGGCGCATACGCCCGTTTTGGCGCGGTTCGTGGGCAGATTCCGCAAGACACAGAGATTCCGGTTTGTACAGCTCTGCGCGGGTTTTCCGCATGGATTTTGTGAAAAACGCCGGATGCAAAGAAATTCCCGGAAAAGGGTTGACAACCGTTGCATATCTGTGTTATACTATTGACAGGACAGGAAAACAACTGTCATGTGTACACCCGCACGGACAGTGGCTGATGTCCGCCTGTCAGAATACCGGACAGCCGGGAGACCGTACTGACCGAAAATCGGTAATCCGTCCTGTCTAAAAGAACAAGAAAAGGAAGAAATTATCATGGCAAGAAGAAAAAGAGCATTCAACCGTATGCCCGATGCAGAACTCGTCGTTATGCAGGGAATCTGGGACGCACACAGAGATGGAAATGAAAAGGTTCATGCATCCCATCTGATCGAAGCGTATCCCGATACCGTCGGCCAGCAGAAGCTGACCACCGTTCTGACCCTCCTCAACCGTCTGCTTGACCGCGGATATGTCAACATTGAGAAGGTCGGCCGCAGCAACATTTACTCCGCAAACATCACTGAAGAAGAATACCGCAAGCTCGCAACCCAGGATTACCTCAACTCCGTCTGCCGTAAGGATACCGCCTCCCTGCTTCAGGCGCTGGTTGACGGCGAGATGCTCACCGAGGCTGATCTTGACGCCGCACGCGAAATGCTGAAGAAATAAGAACACACTCTTTTCTCCGGACGGCACATCGTGTGCCAAAGCCGGAACCACTCGCGGATGACCGTGGGAACGGGGATGGAGGGAGACCCGACGCTCCGCTGACCCCGTGTCACGCCGTATACGGCAAGCTGTTTCATGTAACACCGTGAAACAGCCAAGGAAAACCGAATATGCAGGCACAGATACCGTCCAATGGGGCGATGACGGTGCGATGGGAACGTTGGCGGTAAATCCGCCGGGGAAAGCGGTTCCGCATACCGCCCGCCGTCCGCAGTATCTGTGTCAGAATCCAGTTCATGCGCACGGAGTCCGGTCTCTGTACGGCAGGAGGTTTTTGCTTTCTGTCGGTACAGGGGTTTTATGGAAAACCGGCGCATGAATTGTATTTTGGGACTTTCCATGGGAATCTTTTCCGGAAATGAAATTTTTTCTTGACAAACGGGCGGAATTGTGGTATACTATATAGGAAATGAATACGGAGAGTTATCGAAGCGGTCATAACGAGGCGGTCTTGAAAACCGTTTGGGCGCAAGCCCGCGTGGGTTCGAATCCCACACTCTCCGCCAAAACTCCCAAACGAAAGTGCGGGAGTTTTACTTTTTCACTCTTCACTATTCACTCCCCGTGGGAGTTTTGGCAAAGCAATAATTAATAGTGAAAAGTGGAAAATTGAAAGTTGCATAATAAACATGGACAAAACAGAGCGTTAATGATATAATAGTAGTTGACCGACCGATTCGTGAATTGAATGCGAAGGAACGAGAGGAGAACGCCGATATACTATGAAAGCAGAAGAATTACGCGCATGGATCGACAGTCTTACGGACGATATTGAATTTTACTACAAGGGGAAGCACGGCGCGATCTGCCCGTTCAACAGAGCTAATATTTCTGTTTGTTATGGTGAAGACGAACAAACATTTCGGTCGGTTGACGACACGATGAATACACCGTTTATCGACGGTAAACCGATTCGCGATATATGCGGCGAATTTACTTTTCCATATGGCGGATAGCATCGAATTACACAAACAAAAAAGACCTCCCGAATAGCCGGCAGGCCTTATCTGTAAGCGGAACATCTGATTACGCGAGAGCGTTGAGCTTTGCGGTAAACTGGCTCTTCTTTCTTGCAGCGTTGTTCTTGTGAAGAATTCCCTTTGCGACAGCCTTGTCAATCTTCTTGACAGCAGCCTTGTAGGTTTCGCTTGCGAGCTCCTTGTCACCAGCTGCGAGAGCAGCTTCGTACTTCTTGATGGAAGTCTTGAGGGAAGTCTTGAACATCTGGTTCTGCAGGGTCTTTGCTTCGGTAACGAGAACGCGCTTCTTTGCGGACTTAATATTCGGCATATCGATTCACCTCCTTCACAAATCTGGGCGCAGTTAATACTGCTGAACATTTACCTAAATATTATACCATATATTTTCGGAAATTTCAAGTGTTTTCAGAAATTATTTCCGAATTTTTTTAAATTTTTTTTACTGAAAGTTGTAAAATAACAGCTTTCCCGTCAAAAAATATAAAATTTATTGAGGATTCATAAAATAAATTTTGCAAAAAGTATTGACTTTATTGAAATTCATGATATAATTATATTAGGAGTTATTTCAAGAGGAGTTCCGCGGCCGCATCGGAAGCGCGGAAAAGACGTGCGGAAACGGAATCTGCCGCATAACGGCGGCTGTCGGTTTGCCGTCTGGAGCTGCTGCGGGGAGTACACAATGCACGGAAAAAGCGCAGATCGTCCGGAGATGCCGGACATCATGGAGGACATCGGAGTGGAAGGGGAATTTTCCCGCGATGGTTTATGTGCCCCGCCGGAGTCCGTAAGTGACGGGGATGTCCTCCGTCTGCTCGCCCAGCTGACCCCGCCCGGAAGCGGGGATGCGGGTAGTGTGGCTGGTCCTGCGGAGATACGGGCGCGTTCCGCAGCATTTACCGCCCTTTGCGAAAAATACCGGCCGCTGCTTACCCGTATGGTCAACCGTTATACCGCAGACCGGGCTGTCTCGTCCGACACCGTCCGTGCGGAAATGGAGCAGGAGGCGCAGATCGCCCTCTACCGTGCGGCGATGACCTACAAAACGGGACATTCCACGACGTTCGGTCTGTATGCGGCGGTGTGCATCCGCAACCGTCTGATTTCCTATATCCGTAAGGAGAAGCGCAGTATGGCAGACACGGAAGCCGCGCTTTCGTATCCGGTTCCCGACACGTCGGCGGATCCCGGAGAGAGCATTCCCGCGCGGGATATGTTCCGGGAGAATTTCGATCGGTTTCTCACATCCCTGACCGCATATGAGCGCAAGGTCTTCGATCTGTATATCCGCGGTGCATCCTACAAGGAGATCGCGGCAGCTCTTTCAGACGGCGGAAAGACCGTCGGGGAAAAATCCGTTGACAATGCGGTCTACCGCATCCGCGTGAAGCTGAAACGTCAGCTTGGCGGCAGCTGAATCCATTTTTTCAAATTGCTATAAGCCCGGATCGCTTAACATCAGAGCGCCGACTGTTTCTCGACAGGCGGAGGTGGCGGTGAAAATCCGTCTTCGGACAAAATACATTCAACCATTTTCAAAGCGAGGTAAAAAACAATGTATCAGGACAAAACACTGGTTTGCAAGGAATGCGGCGCTGAGTTCGTATTTACCGCAGGCGAACAGGAATTCTACGCAGAAAGAGGCTTCCAGAACGAGCCCCAGAGATGCAAGACCTGCAGAGATGCGAGAAAGAACGCAGCAAGACCGCAGAAGGAACTCTTCACCACTGTCTGCGCAAAGTGCGGCAAGGAAGCAAAGGTTCCGTTCCAGCCTTCCAACGACCGCCCCGTATACTGCAGCGAATGCTATGCAGCTATGAAGGCGCAGTAAGCAGCCGGCAAGCAAGGCGGAAGCCGTTTTTACGAGCATTCAATCCTGACACAGATGGCCCAAATATAGAATCAATCGATTTTTTCACGCAAGAGATCAATTTATCATATATTTTTGCTTGATTTGTCAACCCCGGTGGGATGCTGCAATCTTTTGCGGCATCCTTTTGCTTTGGGGACGGGACGGTATGCCCGCGCGGCCACACACCGCCGGAGGATTCCCATTTGAAATTCCAGAAAAAACCAAAAAAGAAAACCGCACTGGTCTTCGTGGACTTTGAGTATATGCAGATCTCCCACAAGAACCGCTGGGGCATTGAGCCGCCCCTGCACGACTGGTATGACGCGCTGTGCGCCGAATACGACGTAAAAGAGCTGTATGTGTTCGCCGATTTTTCCAACAGCGCCATGAAGAACAATCTCCCCGTTCTGCGGCAGATCACCGACAACATCATCGAAACGCAGAACACCGCTTCCCGCCATAAAAAGGATTTTACGGACTTCTTTCTGCTTGACAAGATTTATCAGAAAGCCTTTGAAAAGAACAAGGCGCAGACGTATATTCTCTTTACGGGCGACGGCCATTTCGGGGCTGTCAGCCGCTTCCTCATCCGCAACTGCAAAAAGGAAGTCGTCATCTACGGCGTGGAGGGCAACATATCCGGAGGACTGTATTCGCAGGTCACGCGCATCGTCGAATACCCGGATACCGAAACCATCAAAAAACAGTACGTTCCCATGCTTGCACGCCTGTACATGACCATGCAGAAAGGGAACCGACAGAAAGCATCCGTCGAGCTGAACGCCGTCGCCGCCGCGGCAGAAAAGCAGCTGAAGCTCAACCGTGCGCTTGCACGCGAAGTACTGGACGACATGACGGCAAAAGGATACCTGAAATACGAAGAACAATGGGTATCCGCACTGAAACGCACGCGCATTCTGGTATGCGATACCGAAAAACTCCGCGCGAACGGTTTTGATATGGCGGAAAAGAAACCGGAATAAAAAAATAGAAAGCTTCCCATGTATCGGGAGGCTTTCTGCTGTTATTCGGACAATGGACGTTCAGATGGTCATGCCGATGATCGCGTTTTCGTATAAAAACCGGTTCAGTGCTTCGCGGTCGCCTGTGTTGTAAAAATCACAGAGGAGGACGTTGAACTGCTCCATGTGTCTGTCAGTGATGGTGAGAATACCGGTACCGGCGGCGGTCATCATGCGGTTTGCCGCGAAAACGGCAAAGACGACGGGGGACAGCTCGATGTCTGACATCTCAAGACAGTCAAGGAACACACAGAGTGCCTGTTCCGTTGCGGAAGAATGGAGCGGTTCCGTAAAATCGGGCGGCACTTCAGACAGCCGGGTATGGTTTCCGGAAAGAAGTGCATAAAACACGGAAAAGTTTTACGGGATGTCGGGAACCCGGACACCGCAGAATACTGTCTGTACCTGCGGATAAGTGATGTCCGTCTGTTCCAGCCGCAGGGTGCAGTAAATGTTTTCCTGCTATTTTTTCGGATCAGGAATGTTGTCTGACGGGGAGTCAGCCGGTATCTGTCCGCAATCCCATTCAATTTTTCCGCTCCAACAAATAATCCGCCAGTGCGCACAGCGTCTCCGAACCCTCAAATTCCGCAATGGCGGCTTTGGCACCCTCGGTGAGTGTGCGGGCGTATTCCATGGCATCGTCGGTGGTCATGAACGTCAGAAACGTGGTCTTGCCGGATGCGGCATCCGAGCCGACGGACTTTCCGAGTGCTGCTTCGTCGCCGACGGCATCCAGACAGTCGTCCACGATTTGGAATGCAAGTCCGATGCCGTGTGCGTAAAAGATCGCCGCGCGGTAGCGTTCGTCGGTTTTGTCGAAGATTCCCGCGCAGAAGCATCCGAGCAGGCAAGCGGCTTCGATGAGCGCACCGGTCTTTTTGGCGTGCATTTCGAGCAGGGTCTCAAAGTCGAGCGGTTCCGTCTCGCCGCGCATATCGATCATCTGTCCGCCGATCATGCCCGCCTTTCCCGCGGCAAGGGACAACAGCCGCACGGCGGCATATCCGAGCTTCGACGGCACGGCGGCGGGGTGCGACGCGACGTCAAACGCCATCGTCAGGAGCGCATCGCCCGTCAGGGTCGCTGTGGCTTCTCCGAACACCTTGTGGCTGGTCGGTCTGCCGCGGCGCAGATCGTCGTTGTCCATGCACGGCAGGTCGTCATGGATGAGGGAATAGGTGTGAATCATTTCCAGCGCACATCCGAGCTGCACGGCGTGCGCGTGGTTTCCGCCGAACAGTTCGGCAAACGCGGAAACGAGAAACGGCCGGATGCGTTTTCCGCCGGAGAGCAGGCTGTAACGCATGGCTTCGCACAGAACGGGGTAAGATGCATCCTGGTCTTTGGTCAGGATATTTAACAATTCTTCGGTTTCTCCGGCACTTTCGCGGAGGAGGTCTTTGATATCGGGTATCATTTTATGATCATGACTTTCGCGAAGCGAAAGCTTCCTTTCATGTGGAATCGGGACTGTTTTTGTGCTTGCACAAAATCGCAGTCGTAAGACTGCGAAAGTCACAAAACACGGGGGTGGGGCATATAAGTGCAACACCCCGCTCCTTATTATGTTTCGGGTGTGAAATCCTTTTCTGTGATCTCCCCGTCAGCGGAACGGGTGAGGACCTTGATCTGCATTTCCGCCGCATCGAGTTTTTCGTTGCAGAAGCGGACGAGCGAAACGCCCTCCTCGTAGAGAGCAAGGGACGCATCGAGCGGTGCTGTGCCGTCTTCCAGCGCGGTCACGATCTCGCCGAGCCGGGCGATTGCCGCCTCAAAGGTCTTCGGCTCTTTCTTTGCGGTCTTCTTTTTTTCAGCGGTGTTTTTTTCCGTATTCTGTGTTTCGGACATATCAGTCGGTCTCCTTTGATTGGGTTTCGGAACGGATTTCAGCAACAGCGGCATCGAGTGTTCCGTCGGACAGGCGCAGGGTGAGCGTATCCCCCGAGGATACTTCGCGGATGGATTTCACGGAATGTCCCGTGCGGTCGAATACAGCCGCGTAGCCGCGCGTGAGCACGGACAATGGGGAGAGGGCTTCCAGACGGGCGCTCTGCGCGCAGAGCGTTCCACGGGCGGCGGAAAGCATTCTCTCGGTATTCCGGTCAAGAGAAGCGGCAAGCGGGTCAAGGATCTTCCGCGCCTCTCGGGTGCGGCGTTCCGCGGCAAGGGCAAGACGGGCAGTCAGCGTATCCGTGTCCATGCGGCGGTTGGCAAGAAAGCTGTCGGGGGAGGACAGCACGCGCTTTTCCGAAAGGATCCGGACATTCTGCCGCTCGTGTTTTAAGTACGCGGTGACGGCACTGTGCATCCGCTTTTCGTATCCGGCGATCTTAACGGAAAGCTCCGCCGAATCCGGGACAGCAAGCTCCGCCGCGGCGGAGGGGGTCGGTGCGCGCAGATCGGAGACGAAATCGCAGATGGTGAAGTCCGTTTCGTGACCGACCGCCGAGATGACGGGCAGCTCCGACTGCGCGATTGTTCTTGCCAGCGTTTCGTCGTTGAATGCCCACAGCTCCTCCAGCGACCCGCCGCCGCGGCCGATGATGATGACATCAACCGTCTTATAGAGATTAAAGAACCGGATGCCGGAGCAAAGCTGGCGCGGTGCGTTTTCGCCCTGCACGAGCGTTGGGAACAAGATCATTTTCGTCTGCGGGGAACGGCGGGTGAGGATGTTGATGATGTCGCGCACCGCCGCGCCTGTCGGGGAGGTGATGACACCGACCGCCGCCGGATATGCGGGGATCTTCTTTTTGCGGCTCTCGTCGAACAGACCCTCCGCCGCCAGCTTCTGCTTCAGCTGCTCAAATGCAACGGACAGCGACCCGGCGCCGTCCGGCTCCATCGCTTCGGCGTTCAGCTGATACTGTCCCGACGGTGCGTAAACGGTTATCCTGCCGTGCAAAATCACGCGCATTCCGTTTTCCGGGCGGAATTTCAATCTCTGCGCAGAAGAGCGGAACATGACGGCTTTCAGGACCCCTGACTCGTCCTTGACGGAGAAATACAGATGACCGGAGGTATGGTACGCGGTCAGATTGGAAATTTCCCCGCATACGTAAATGGAATCAAGCACCGGCGAGTCCTCAATGAGATATTTGACGTACTCATTGACCTGCCCGACGGTGAAGACGGTTTTTGCATCAATGGGCATGGGAACACTCCCCGGGCGCGGGCTTGTCAAGCGTTTCAAAAATCATATCCCAGACAGATGCGTCCTGTTCCGTCATGCGGTTCCAGTCGTAGCCGGCGCGGAACGCATTTTTCTGCTCGTCCGTGACGAGCTGTTTCTTTTTCAGTGCTTTTTTGTATTCCGTAAAGAACGCATCCTTGTATTTCACCGCATCCGCCGTGTAATTGGGATTGTGCGCCTTGCCCTCGACTTTCACAAAGCGGATGTTGTCTTTGCCGCCGAGCGCGGATTTGAGAACATCGAAATGCGCCGCGCAGGAGACGGTGGGGTCGTCGGACGAATGGAGGACGAGAATGTGTGCCTCCGTCATCGGAAGCGACGTGCGGGCATCACAGACACCGAAAACGGGGTTCTGCGCCGTTTCCTCGGCGGCGAGTCGTTTCCCGGTCTTTGCAAGGATACCCGAGAACATTCCGCAGATGAGTGCGGAGACGGAAATGGGCGCGGCAAGGGACACGATGTGTGTCACCTCCGGATGGAACGCCGCGATGTTCAGGGTGGAAAGTCCGCCCCAGCTGTGGCCGATGACGGAAAATGTGCATCCCGCACAGCCCTCCTCTTTTGCCAGCGCATTCAGAACATCGTTGCAGTCGCAAAGCGACTGCGCAAAGCCGCCGGTCGTCTCCCCGCCCGATGCCATGCACCCCGTGTGGTCGTAGGCAAACACGCGGAAGCCGTGACGGCAGAGAAGCTCGATCTCTTTCATGTACCCGGTGTGACCGGAACCCATGCCGTGCTCAAACAGCACCACACGCCCGGGGATGGGATCATCATACCAATAGAACGCGCCCAAAAGGTCATGACCGCACGAAGAGCGCACGGTCACAGGCTCGGTGTGCAGTCCCGGGAAATCCTTTACCGTGAAATAGAAGACGGCACCCGTATCGTCGGCACGGGTGTAGACCATACTGCGGTAGGTTTTGCTTATCAAATTATATAACATTATATCAGCTCCAAAGTGTGAATTCAAGGAAGAACATCCCGACGACCAGATTCATCACGGTGCCGAGGAAGATGACGGGAATCTTTTTCCAACCCCGCACATGACGGAGACAGCGGATGAGCAGAAGTTCGGTCAGGGCAAGAAGAATCCAGAACAGCACGCGCGCCATCGAATTTGCCGAAAAATAGTCTTCGACGAGATTGCCGTCCATGTCGGTATAGACTTCTCCAGAACCGAGCTTCGGCAGCATGACATAGCGGTTGACGGGCGAATAGAGAAGCGTGAAAAGCGGGGAGATGACAAGCGGCCAGAAGAGCCGGTTGAAGCGGTTTAACCGGAACAGCGGAAGCTGTTCGTTTTTGGACAGTTCTTCGGTCGGTGTCTTTGTGGGCGGTGCCGCTTCGGCTTTCCGGCGGATGGTGTCCGCGTATTTTTGTTTTTTACGGCTCATGCGTATCCCCCAGATAGGCCCGGCAGGTAAGCAGGGAAACGCCGGCGGCGTTGTCCGAGGAAAACGCGGGCGCGGAGAAATAGGCACGGCTGTGCGACTTCTCACAATTCTTTGTAAGGGAAGCGCGCATGAAGCGGTTGCTCATGACACCGCCTGCGTACAGCACGGGCAGACCGGGGTAGACGGCAAGCGCGTTTTTCGTCATCTCCGCAAGCGTTTTTTCAAGGAACGCGAACGTGAACGCGGCGATCTCGCAGTCGGGTGCGCCCTCCCGCTTCATTTTGGCGGCAAGATTTTCCACGCCCGACAGATTGCAGTCGCATCCGCGGACACACGTCTTCGGGGACGGCAGTTTTCCGGTAAAGGAAGAAGCCAGTTCCTCCAAAGCAGGCCCGCAGGGAAAGGACAGTCCGAGCGTGACGCCGATGCGGTCGATGGCCTGTCCTGCGTGCAGGTCAAGCGATGTGCCGAGCGGTGTGATGTCGTATCCCGTACCGTTCGGCGCAACGTGCAGAAGGTCGGTCGTGCCGCCCGAGACGTGGAACGCAAGGAACGGCGTATCGGACAGCGCTGTGTCGTGTACCGGGTCGACCGGTTTTCCGGGCGCACCGTCCGGGGCATAAACTGCGGAATACGCCGCCGCCGCGATATGTCCCTCCTGGTGGGAAAAGCGGTACAGGGGAACGCCAAGAGACACCGCAATGCCGCGCGCCATCCCCTCTCCGCACAGAAAGCACGGCATATAGGAGCCGTCCAGATTCCGCGGACGGGTGGAAACACCGACAGCGGCGATCTCCGCATCGTCGGGCAGGGAAGACAACAGCGATTCCAGAATGGGCGGCAGGTTTACCGTGTGGGCGAACACCGCATCGCTCTGGCGCAGACCCCGCTCGCCCGGGCGCACCGCAAGCAGCTGTTTTTCCTGCTTTAAGAGAAAACCGCCGGATACAAATCCGGAATCCGGAGTGCTGTATGCGGCGGAAGTCGTATAATTGCTTGTGTCAATGGCGAGAATGACGGGATTACGCTTCCTCATTCTGCATCAGTCCTTTGCTTTTTGCCACGGCGTTGACGACACCGTTGATGAACGCGGGTGCCTTGTCGTGGTCGTAGATCTTTGCCAGCTCCATTGCTTCGTTGATGGCGGCGCTGGGCGGAACGTCGTCGGAATACAGCATTTCGTAAATGCACAGACGCATGATGGCATGGGAGACCTTGGACAGACGGTCCATCTTCCAGCCGACTGCGTTTTCTTCGATCAGCGCATCCAATTCGGGCAGAGCTTCTTCCATACCGAAGAAAGTCCGGCGGACATAATCGTTTTCCTCAAACGCCCGGTCTTCGATGGCGTCGCTGTAAATTTGTGCAAAAGAACCGTCTTTGTGAAAATCCGCTTCGTAGATAAGGGAAAAGATGATTTCCCGCGCCTGTCGTCTAGTCATAGCCACTCCATAATCTCATTTGAAAATTCCATATATAAATATTATACCAGATAATACGCCGCCTGTCAAGAATTAACGGGAAATTCGATGGTACAATTTCATGGGATTTGTTCGGCGGCCTCCCGATGACCGGGAAATCACGAAAAAAATCAAGCACATTTCCGATAAACGGTGACAGGTTACCGAACATATCCGTTTTTTGGTGCATAAGATGTAAGTGAAGCGGAGATTTCCGCTTGAATCTACTCATTGGAGGTATGCCAGATGGCAGAAACCAGAAATCCGCTCTGCGGATGCGGCGACCGCAGGCAGGGCGGCGACCGTCCCGGATACGGCGGCGGTACAGGAGGTGTCGGCGATTCCGTCTACATCGACGTGTCCCGCATTCTCGACAGCTGCCGCGACCGGGACTGCTTTGAAAACGTCCGCGTTTATCTGTCCGACATCGGGCAGGAGATCATCGACCGCGCGTCGACCGTGCGCCCGAAGTGTGCCCGTGTGGCGGACACCTGCATTTCCGTGTCCCCGATGAATTTCAACCGCGGCTTCTATCAGATCCAAATGCGTATATTCGTGCATCTGGAATTTGAAACGTGTGTCGGCGGCAAGACGCAGTGCGTGGACGGTCTTGCCGTTGCGGAAAAGAGCGTCATCCTGTTCGGCTCGGAGGGACACGTCCGTGTCTTCCGTTCCAAGGCGCAGACGGGGAACGTCTGCTGTGATATGTCCGCGGGAGAGCATAATTCCGACGACAATCTACCGACGGCGGTGCTGGAAATTGCAGATCCCGTTGTTCTCGGTGCGAAGATCGCCGACCGGTGTCGGTGCGGGGAAAGCGTTTCCCGCGACAGCGGCTGTTCGTGCGGGTGCGGCGGCGGCTGTGTCTGCGGCGGCGACATTCCGGAGGATGTGCTGGCACTGCTCGGCGGAACGGTGTGCGACACGCAGGAGGTGGAGCATCTTCTGCTCGTGTCCCTTGGATTTTTCTCCGTTGTCCGCATGGAACGGCCTGCGCAGTTTTTGGTCAGCGCGACGGAATATTGTGTTCCCGACAAAGAATGTGTGTTTGATGAGGATGACGATCCCTGCTCTGCGTTCCGCCGGATGGCTTTCCCGGTGGAGCAATTCTGTCCGCGCGACTGCGACCATTGAGTTATGACTCCGGCGGAAGGCATCTGCGGCGAAGCAGCAACTTCACTGCGGTGAAACCGCAACTTCACTTGCCCGCAAGGGCAAACTTCATTCCAAAACTGATGAATCGGTGAGATGACGGAACGGTGATGGCGATGACCTTGCGGTAGTAAGGTTGACCTTATGAAACATCGAGGTTGAACCGCGGTTCGGTGAAGTTGCCGCCTGTTGGCGGCAGTGAAGTTTTCCGTCCGCCGGACGGAAAGTGAAGTTGACATCGCTCCGTTTTACTGCACAATGTCGGTGAAGTTGCCGCTTGTAGCGGCAATGAAAAAGGGTACCGTCCGGATGGTGGCGATACCCTTTTGGTTTGTATTCCTTTGGATGGGCTTACTGCAGGAACTGCTGAAGCTCTGCGGGGAGACCTGCTGCCGCGATGGAAGCGGTCATGACGCAGTTGATGTTGTTTGCGTTGACGAATGCGGCGATTTCCTTGACGGCGACCGTGAATTCATCGACGTTGTCGCGGCAGATTTTGAGCGCGGAATCAACGAAAATGTCGGTGATGTCGTGGTTGGATGCAACGATGCCGCAGATGAAGCCGTACAGTGCCTGGCCGTCACCGATGGCATATTCCTTTGTATCAATCAGTCGGACCTGATGGGTGATGTCGAATTTCAGCTTGTCGCCCTGTTCGAGGCAGACAACGGCACCGTTCGTGGACTGGGGTGCAGCGTTTGCCATCTCAATGAGGGTCTTGGTCTTACCGGAACCTTTGAGGCCAACAATCAGCTTTAACATAAGTAACTCCATTTCTCGGCAGGAGAGGGAAGTATTGTTTGCAGAAATGCGGGCGGGGAGCGAGACACCCTGCCGACGGTATCCGTGCTCCCGGTGATACGCACCACCGGATTTCTGCTGTATATATATGATACACGAAAATCCGAAAAAAATCAAGAGGAAATCAGTGAAATTCTGTAAAAATCAAAATTTCGTGAAATGTTCCAAATATGACACCTTGATTTTGTGCAGATTGACGAACTGCTTATTCGGAAATTCTCGCTTCCAGCGCCGCCTTGGCATCTTCGTAGCCGGGTTTGCCGAGCAGGGCGAACATATTCTTCTTGTACGCTTCGACGCCGGGCTGGTTGAACGGGTTGACACCGAGGATGTAGCCGGAGATGCCGCACGCCATTTCAAAGAAGTAGACCATGTAGCCGAAGTCGTATGCCGTGCGCGTGTCAAGCTCCAGCACCATTGCGGGAACGCCGCCGTCGTTGTGGGCGACAGCCGCACCCTTGTACGCCATCGAGTTGATGAATTCCAGCGTCTTTCCGGTGAGGAAGTTCAAACCGTCCACGTTTGCCTCGTCGTTGGGGACGACAACGGTGGAGCCGGTGTCCTTGATGGAGAGGATCGTCTCGAACATCAGGCGTTCGCCTTCCTGGATGTACTGACCGAGGGAGTGCAGGTCGGTGGTGAAGACGACGGAAGCGGGGAACAGCCCCTTGTTATCCTTGCCCTCGGATTCGCCGTAGAGCTGCTTCCACCATTCGTTCATCATCGTCATGCACGGCTCGTAGTCAACCAGAATTTCGGTTTTCTTGCCCTTGTTGTGAAGGATATTTCTGTAAGCGGCATATTTGAGACAGTCGTTGTTTGCAAGGTCGCAGTCCTTGAACGCTTCTCTTGCGGCGGCCGCGCCCGCCATCATGTCATCAATGGAAATGCCAGCAACGGCGATGGGGAGCAGACCGACGGCGGTGAGAACGGAATACCGTCCGCCGCAGTCATCCGGAACGACGAAGGTCTCACAGCCCATTTCGTCGGCGAATGCCTTGAGGGTGCCCTTTTTGCGGTCGGTGGTGATGAAAACGCGGTCCTTGATGCAGTCGGGGCCGTACTTCTTGACGAGCATATCGCGGAAAATGCGGAACGCGATGGCAGGCTCCGTCGTCGTGCCGGATTTGGAAATGACGTTCAGACAAACGTCCTTGCCCTCACAGATGGAGAGCAGCTCTTCGGTCGCCTGTGCAGAGATGTTGCATCCTGCAAAATAAATATCGGGTGTATCCTTTTTTAAGTTGTTGTAATAGGGAGACTTGCAGAATTCGATGGCCGCGCGTGCGCCGAGATAGGAGCCGCCGATGCCGATGACGATGAGAACATCACAGGACTTTTTGATCTTTTCAGCCGCCGCCTTGATACGGACAAATTCGTCCTTGTCGTAATCGACGGGGAGATCGACCCAGCCGAGGAAGTCGTTGCCGAGTCCTGTTTTGTTCCAGAGCTTGCTGTGTGCCGCTTTTACGGCGTCATCCATTGCGGAAAGCTCATGTTCGCCGACGAAGCCGCCGAGAAATCTGTCGTTTAACTTGATTGCCATAATAATTTTTGTTCCTTTCGGTACATAATATATGAAACACTATAATCATACCGAAAATGACAGAAAATTGCAAGAGTTTTTTTTATCCGATTTGTGAATAAATTGTTAATTGCAGAAAATGAGCCGTCATCCGATGGCAAACGCATCGAGCATCCGCAAAAACAGCACAAAAAATCCGATGTGCGCAACGTCCTCTTTTGCCGTGACATCGACCGTTCCGAGCACGGTGTCCCCCGATTTGTAGACGATGTGTCCGAGAATATCCCCTTGTTTCACGGGTGCGGAAACAGACGAGGGAAGCTCGGGGACGGTTTCAATGTTCTTTTCCGCGCCGCGGGTGAGCAGAACGGAGAAATCCGGGTATTCCGCCGCCACACAGTCTTTTACACCGCCGCAGACGGGGATGGGATCGGTGTCCCCGCCCGGAACGGATACGCGCGCATAATTGGCAAATCCCCAGTCAAGCAGGGAAGCGGCGAGGGAATTGCGTGCATCCTTGGTCGTGGAACCCATGATGACACAGATGAGCTGCATTCCGTCGCGCTCCGCCGTTGCCGAGATGCAGAAGCCTGCCTTGGAGGTGGAACCGGTTTTCAGACCGTTGCATCCGCGGTAGAAGCGAACCAGCCGGTTGGTGTTCGTCAGACCGAACGCGCCGCCGCGGATAGTGTCCATCCAGATGGTCGTGTAGTCGAACACGAGGTCGTGCTTCAAAACTTCCCGGGACATCAGCGCAATGTCACGCGCGGAGGTGAGGTGGCCGGTGTCTTCATCATCCAGACCGTTGGTGTTTTTGAACGTCGTATTCATCATGCCGAGCTCCGATGCGCGGCTGTTCATCATGGCGACGAACGCCTCCTCCGACCCGGCGACAAATTCCGCCAGCGCGACCGCCGCATCGTTTGCCGAGGCGACAATGACACTTTTGAGCAGGTCGGAAACGGTCATCGTTTCTCCGGCTTTCAGATAGACCTGCGAGCCGCCCATCGTCGATGCGTAATCGCTGACCGTCACGGTATCGTCAAGCTTGATTTTCCCGCCGTCGATGGCTTCGAGGACGAGGAGCATCGTCATGACCTTCGTCACGGATGCGGGCGGAAGTGCTTCGTCCGGATTCTTTTCATAAAGAATTTCTCCGGTGGATGCTTCCATCAGAACCGCGGATTTCGCGTCGATATTGTCACCAAATGCGGGAACACCTCCCGTGTCCGCGGCAGAGACCGGGAGCAGAACGCAGGACAGCATGACCGCGCATAAAAAAATACAGCAGAACCGTTTCATTGAGATTCCTCCCCATACTGGTTTTGCTGTATTCTATGCGGGTGAAGTCCCGAACATGCTGTCCGGGGGCTTTTATTCAGACACGGAATGGTGCCAGCGCTTCTGCCAAAGCGTTCGCCTCTTCTTCTCTGTGGTCGGAATGGATCTGGACGTTGACGGGTTTTGTCAGGTCAAGCGAAAAAATACCCATGATGGACTTCGCGTCGACCAGATACCGCCCGGATGCTAAATCGACATCGGCACCGGACTGTCCCGTGATGCCGACGAATTTCCGCACGTCGTCGATTTTTGACAGCCGGATATCAAACGAAATCATGGTTTTGGTTCTCCTTTCGGTTGTAATCTCATATACAAAAACAAAAAAGAGTACCGGGCATCATGCAAACCCGCGTCGGGAGCACGAGGGGGTACTCTTTTCTGAATGTTCGGAATTATTCTGCTGCGGTATCTTCGAGATTGAGCGCGGTGTAGACGTACTTGATGACAGAACCGTCGGTGACAGACGCTTCGTTTGCCTTTGCGGTCGCTTCAACACCGTCGATGGTGAAGGTCCAGAACATATAGGTTCCGTCTTCAAGCTGGGTGTCCGGGTAATCGGGGAGACTCAGCTCGTAGCGATCGCTCCAGGTGCATCCGAGATCCGGATATTCCGCGCTGGCTTCGTTGACAACAAGCTCAACGGTCGGTGCTTCCGCATTGACCTTGATCTCCTGCTTCCACCATGCAGCTTCGGCATCTTCACTTGTCCAGAACTCCAGGGTAACGGTGATGTCGTTGTTGGACGTGCAGCCAACAGAGCACATACCGACCAGAAGGATCGTCGCAAGCATCAGTGCCAGAACTCTGAATTTTCTCATACTTATTTTCCTCCTTCGTAGTTGGCTTGCTGTCCGTGCGAACGTTTTCCGCATGACCTCAAAGCCTTGTGATGTGATTATACTATGAAATCCCGGATTTGTCAATACCAAAATTGTGCCATTTTCATAAATTCGGCGAAAGTTACAAAAAAGAGGGTGTCAAACGGGCTTCAAAACCTCGATTTTTGTGCATATTTCATAAAAGGGGCGCGGCAGGATGATGCGGCAGTTTACTGTCAGAACTATCTAAAAACCAAGGGAAATGAGTGCAAGCAGGATGTTCCACACCGCTGTCAGCCCCATCACAAGTCCCGTGACAAGCGACAGTCCCAGTGCCGCCGGTAAAGAACACAATGCTCCCAGGGCACACCCAAGTGCGCACAGCACACACAGAAGATACGGCAGATGATACAATAAAAGCAGGACATACAGATCGGCTCAGAGCAGCAGGAGCATACACACAGGCAGAAGCCGTCCGAGAATGCACCGCACCTGTCCTGCGGGAAACGACAGGAGTACCGATGCGCACAGTGCGGGCGGAACAACGGACAGAAGAAGCCACAGCGGCAGAAACAGTCCCCGGCAGAACGCAGGCAGTGCGGCGGGAAAGAAGAATGCTTTCCAGCAAAGAAGTGCGGACAGGAGCAGTGCCGGCAGCAGTGCCGCCGTAAAACAGAGGAGCAGAACCGGCAGGGAAAGACGGGACATCATCTCGTGAAGCTCTGCCCGGCAGCGGCGGCGGATGCGGTTTTGCTTGTGTTTCAACATTTCTGTGTCTCCTTTTTTCTGTGAAATACTGGAAATTACGAAAAAAATATGGTATAATAGTACGCAGAGATTACGGGACGGGGAGATCACCGCTGCGCGGTGAATTTACCTCATCCACCGTTGGGTCCCTGCCCAACGGTCCCAGAAGATGCTTCGCTTCTTCGCCCCTTAATCCCCAAGGCGAAGGTTTTCTGTGCGAAGCTTTTTGCTTGCATTCTTGCAAAAGTAAGGTTTTAACTGTTACACCGTACCCAAGACACGGGTGGTCAATATTAGGAGAAATTTTAGAGAGGAAAAAACAACGATGATTCTGATTATCGCGGAAAAACCGAGTCTGGGGCACAATATTGCATCGGCGCTGGGCGCGACACGGAAAGGAGACGGCTGTCTCATCGGGGACGAGTATATCGTCACATGGGCGTTCGGGCATCTGTTTTCGCTGTGTGATGTGGAGGAATATCTTCCCACGCCCGCAACCGACGGAAAAGCACACTGGACGCTGGATAATCTGCCGTGCTTTCCGGAAACATTCCGGTTTCGTCTGCGCGGAAGTGAAAAGGGCAAAAAGAAGCGTTCTTCCAAAAAAGGTGCAAAGGGCGGTTATTCCGACGACGGGATACCAAAGCAGTTTGCCGTCATTGAACAGCTGTGCCGGCGGGAGGACGTCACGCAGATCGTCAACGCGGGCGACGCCGACCGGGAGGGTGAGATCATCGTCCGGCTGATACTCGACCATGCACTTGCCGCAGGCAAGGGAAAAACCGCCGTTGACAAGCCGCTTCTGCGCCTGTGGCTTCCCGACCAGACGGACAAGACCATCCGCGCCGCCGCCGCATCGCTCGTCCCGGAAAGTACGTATGACAATCTTGCAAACGAGGGTCTTGCGCGGACGTATGTGGACTGGTTATGGGGGGTCAATCTGACCCGATACGCGACCATCCGCACAGGAACGCTTCTGCGCGTGGGCAGGGTTATCGTGCCGATCGTGCGCGCCATCTACGACCGGGATATGGAGATCCGGAACTTCGTTCCGCGCCCGTTCCTTGCCATCGTGTCAAAGGAAAAAACGCACGGTCAGGTGCTGGAAATGACCTCCAAAACCGAATTTCCGGCAGACGATGCGGGCCGCGCGGCGGCGGAGGCGCTTTGTACGCGGTACAACGGGTGCGATGCGGTCGTGACGTTCCTGAAAAAGAACCGTGTGCCGATGCCGTCCGGTAAATTATATTCGCTGTCCGTGCTCCAAAGTACGCTTGGTAAAAAATACAAGATGCCGATGGAAAAAAGCCTTGCCATTTTACAGAAGCTGTATGAGGAGGGGTATGTGACCTACCCTCGTACCAACTCCGAATATCTGGCGACCGCCGAAAAGGAAAAAATCGCCGACATTCTGGAAAATGTGAAGAACATCGGCTATCCCGTCACGATGAAGGATTCCCCGAAGATCTTTGACGATTCCAAAATCGAGTCGCATTCCGCACTCACGCCGACCTACAAAATTCCCGATAAAACGAAGCTGTCCGAGGAGGAGATGCAGGTCTATTCAACGATCTTCCGGCGGTTTGCAGCGGTGTTCTGCGCAAAGGAATGTATTGCGGAAAAGACGACGGCGGAGATCACGCTTTTTGAAAACGGTGTTCCGCTGGAAACGTTCCGCTTAAACGGTACGGTGATACTCGAACCCGGCTGGATGAAGTATGACGACGGGCCGAAAAAATTCAAGACCCTGCCGCCGCTCGAAGAGGGCGAAAAGGTCAAAATCAACTTTACTCCCGTTGACCGCGAAACAAAGCCGCCGGAGCATTATACTATTGAAACCTTGAACAATTACCTCAAAAATCCGTTCAAGGACGACAAGACCTCAAAGAAAAAGGCAATGGCGGCGCTGGGCATTGCGGAGGACGAAGAAACGGATGAGACCCGCGACGACACGGAGGACTACCGTGCGGTGTTCGAGGGTCTGGAGCTCGGCACGGAAGCCACGCGGACGGGCATCATCGACAACGCGCGGCAGACCGGTTATATCCAGCTGAAAAAGGACGTCTACACCATCCTGCCGGACGGAGAATTTTTCATCGAATCCCTGGAAAAGATGGAGATCACCATGGACAAATACAAGACCTCCATGCTCGGCCGTGCGCTCAAACGGGTTTTCCGCGGCGAGGATACGATCGACGACTGTGTCCGGCTGGCGGAGCAGGAGATCACCGAAATTTTTGCTAAAAAGGACGCAACGACGGTCACGAAAATTCCGTATCAGCCAAAGGGCAAGGGCGGCAAGCGCGGACAGAAGACTGCCGCTGTGACCGCATCCGGGGAAAAGCGCCCTGCTGTCCGTGCCGGGAAATGCCCTCTGTGCGGAAATGACGTGGTGCGCGGCTCGTATGCCTGGGGCTGTATGGGCTACAAAACGGGATGCGCGTTCCGGGTCGGCGTGACGATTCTCGGGCGGGAGATCGTACCAGAGGACATGGCGGCTCTGCTGGAAAAGGGCGAAACGTCCCTGCTTTCCGGGTTTACCTCCAAAAAGGGCAAGCCGTTCTCCGCACACCTGTATCTCGACGGCGGGAGCGGGGAAGTGAAATTCCGGTTTGCGGAGCGCGGGGAGGGCGCGGGCGGTGTCCGTGAGGGCAGATATGAGGATGCGCCGCCGCCTGACGATGCACCGCCGGAAACGGCATTGCCGGAGATGTAAAAACGTGAGAAATCACCATTTGGGGCAGATTTTCCTTGACAAATCCGCCCGGACAGGATATAATATTGTCATATCATGTATTTTGACAGCAAAAAACAGAAACGGATTTTAATTTATGGCAGGAACACTGGTTGTTGGATTTGTATTTGTAGATATTAAAGGCTTTGCGGCGGGGAATTATCACCCGCAGGGCAGAAACGTGGGACAGGTGCGCTTCATTCACGGGGGCGTCAGCCGCAATGTGGCGGAGAACATCGCTGTGTGCGGAATGCCCGTCTTGTTTGCATCCCTTTACGAGGATTCCGCGCTCGGACATGACGTTCTGCGCCGTTTGCGGGCGGTCGGTGCGGATACCGAATATATGCGCTGTGTGAACGAAAGCGGCATCGGAACGTGGATGGTGATTCTGGACGGAAACGGGGATGTTGCCGGGCAGATCTCCTGTCCGCCGGACACCGCGGCGCTCGAAGCGTTGATTTCAGAACGCGGCGAGGAAATGGTGAAAACCTGCGACAATATTATTTTAGAGCTGGACACCTCCCCGTATATCGACGAAATGGTGCTTGCATGGGCAAAGCAATACGGAAAACCCGTCTACACCGTCGTCGGCAATATGTCGGTCATTCTTGACCGTCCCGAATTTGTCGCGGCACTGGACTGCTTTGTCTGCAACGAAATTGAAGCGGGGCGGATGTTCGGGCGGGATCTGACCGAAGTGTCCCCTGATGAGATGCTGTGCGTTTTGAAAGAGAACATTGCCGCCGTCGGATGCCGTGCGATGGTCATCACGATGGGCGAGCGGGGTGCTGTGTATTACGAAGCGGACAAAGAAACGGGCGGTACGGTTCCCGCGATTCCGACGGTTCCGGCCGACACTACGGGCGCGGGCGATGCGTTTCTGTCCGGCACGGTCATGGGACTGACCCGCGGAATGCCGATGTCCCGTGCCGTGGAGGTCGGGACATATCTTGCATCCAAAACGATTATGACAATGGAAAGCTGTGCCGCTCCGGAAGACGGGTTCTGGGACAGATTTTAAGAGGATATGCTATGAAAACGATCGACTGTACTGCCGCCGGTATCCTGCCGGGAAACGATATTACCGAAGCGCTTGACCGGCTTCTCTCGGAACATCCCGCGGATACGGAATTTGTCTTTGCGCCGGGGGATTATTATGTTTCGCCGCGCTTTACCCATGATTACCGGCTCTCCAATACCGACGTCCTGCCAGAACGCAAGCTCGGTATCCGGCTGTGCCATATGCAAAACACCGTACTGGACTTTTCCGGCGCGCATCTGTGGTTTGTCGGGCAGATGCAGCCGCTGACCCTTGACCACAGCGAAAACGTGACCGTGAAAAACGCCGTCATCAACTGGAAAAAGCCGCTTGTCGCAGAGGGCATTGTCCGCGCGGTCGGCGATGGTTACGCCGATGTGTACATCGACCCCGATGCGTTCCCGCACAAGTGGGAGGACGGCTGGATTTCCTTTGATACGGGAAATAACGAATGGTATCCGTTGAATCACGGTTCCTCCATTCAGTTTGATGCCGCATCCAATACGGTCTGCCGCAATACAGGCGACTGTTTCGTGACGGAAAAAACAGTGCCGCTCGGCGATTCCGTCTACCGCTTTTATGCGCGCGGGGCGGAAACCGCCATTCCCGGAAACATTCTCGTCCTGCGCCACAACGCAAGACAGCACGCGGGCGCGTTCATTGAAAAATGCCGGGACATTACCCTTGAAAACATCACGTTCCATTCCTGCGGCGGACTTGGCTGTCTTGCGCAATTTTCCCACAATCTGACCTTCCGTCGGGTGCATTTTCTGCCCGACACAGGAGCCGGGCGGCGCGTTTCCGGCGGGCGCGACGACGGAATGCACATCACCTGCAATTCCGGCACGGTCACAATTGAAGAATGCTCCTTTGTCGGTCTGATGGATGACCCCATCAATGTGCATTCCTGCTGTGTCACCGTGACAAAGGTACTGGATGCGAAAACGCTTCTGTGCCATTTTGAACATGGGCAGGCGCAGGGATTCCGTTACTGGGCGGAGCAGGGCGACGAGATCGGCTTTATCGAACGCAGACACATGACGACACTTGGCACCGCACGCGCCGCCGCTTATACACTCGGTGATGTCATGGACGAATTTCTTCTGACCTTTGCGGACGATCTGCCCGCTGAATTGCTTGCAATGGCGGAAACACCTGCGGCACTGTCGCTTGACAATCTGTCGCATACGGCGGCGTTTATCTGCCGGAACAACCGCTTCGGCTCGTGCCGCGCACGCGGGATACTCGTTTCCACGCCGAAACCGGTGCGCATTGAAAACAATTACTTTGCATCCTCCGGTGCTGCGATCCTCGTCGCGGGGGATTCCAACTATTGGTTTGAGTCGGGCGCGTGCCATGACGTGGAGATTTTCGGCAATGTGTTCACGGACGTCTGCCTGTCCTCTCCCTACCAGTTCGGAGAGGGCATCATCTCGGTCTGTCCCGTCGTTCCGGAGCCGGAAACGGACAAGCCGTATCACACAAACATCCGCATTCACGACAATGTGTTCGATTCAGCTGACACACCTGTTCTGTATGCGTTCTCGACGGCAGACCTGACGTTTGAACACAACCGCATCTTCCGCTCCCAGACAAAAACGGCGCCGGAAAAAGAACGCTGGCTGTCCCGCGGCGGCATGATCCGTCTTGACCACTGCCGGGGGGCGGTCGTCCGCGACAATCTCATCACAGGTCCGCTTGCCCTTGAAGCTTATGAAATCAAAGACTGCGACAATTGCAGTCTTGCGTGAGGAGACAGAACAAATGAACCAATTACCGGAGCTTTTCCGCACCGCACCCGCCGTTTTTGCGGCAGGGGAAGACTATCAGATCATGGTTCCTGTGAACGCCCAGGCACTGTTCTGGGTGGAGGTCGGCGAACACAAATTTTACGACCATGCAAACGGCATCATGGTGTCCGACACCGATATGCACCGTGTCTGCGTGCCGCAGAACATCCTTGACGAAGCGAAGTCCTACACGACCGTTTACCGGAAGATCATCAACCGCAAGCCGTATTTTCCGGAAACCGAGGAGGAAGTGCGCACGACATTCGCGTTTTCCCCCATCCGCGGCTTTGACGAAACCGACACGGTGCGCTTCTACCACATCGCCGACACCCACGGCAGACCGGAAAAACCAATTGAAGCCGGGAAGTATTTCGGAGAGAACCTGGATTTCCTCATCCTCAACGGCGATATCATCGACCATTCCGGCGATACGGGGAATTTCGAGGTCATTTTCCGGATTGCCGAAGCACTGACAGGCGGGAAAAAACCGGTCATCTGTTCGCGTGGGAACCACGATATGCGCGGCTTCTGTGCGGAGCGCATCAAGGATTATACGCCTGCCGTGAACGGAAAAACATATTATACAACACGGCTTGGTGACCTGTATTTCATCATTCTTGACTGTGCCGAGGACAAGGACGATTCCTCCCCCGAATACGGACATACCGTTGCGTGCCATGCGTTCAGAGAAGAACAGACCGCGTATCTTTATGACATCGCCGCGCATCCCGAAACGACGACAAAAGCTCCTGGTGTCGTACATACGTTTGTGATTTCCCATATGCCGTTTACGCACATTGACAACCCGCCCTTTGATATTGAGCAGGATACCTACCGCGAATGGACCCGGATCTTAACGGAAGAAATTCAGCCGGAGCTGTTGATTGCAGGACATATGCACCGTGCGGAGATCTGGATGCCCGGCGGGAAAAACGATGCCTACGGACAGGACTTTCCAGCAGTCATCTGCGCAGAACCGTGCCGTGACGGTTCCTATATCGGCGGCGCGTTCACCGTGACACGGGAGGATGTCTCCTATCTTCTGACAGACGACAGCCGCAATGTGGCTGAACTCCATAAAAACTAATTATTACATCCCGAAAGGACAATTCAAAATCATGCTTGAACTTCTGAAAACCATCTGCGAGGTTCCCGGTGTCTCCGGCCGCGAACACAACATTGCCGCAAAGATCAAGGAGATTCTCACCCCCTATGTGGACGAGGTACGCATCGACAATCTCGGCAATGTCATCGGTGTCATCCGCGGTACCGCACCCGCTGACAAAAAGAAGAAGCTGATGTTCTCCGCCCACATGGACGAGGTCGGCTTCATGGTCACGAAGGTCGACGACAACGGCTATATGCACGCGGTCAACATCGGCGGCCCGAACATGATCTCCGCTTCCTACCGTGAAGTCGTCTTTGACAACGGCTGCCGCGGTATGCTCGTTCCGACCTGCGGCAACGACGGCGCAGGACAGGTCGGCAAGTGCGTGGTCGATGTCGGCGCTAAGAACAAGGAAGAAGCCGAAAAGGTCGCCATGCCCGGGGACACGTTCACGGTGGCGGCATGTATCATTCCGCTGTGCGGCACCCGGTATGCGGGTCATCCGGTCGACGACCGCATCGGCTGTGCGATTCTGATCGACGCGGCGCGTATTCTTTCCGAGGGCGAACGTCCAGCAAACGACATCTTCTGCGTGTTCTCCGTGCAGGAGGAGATCAACGGCAACGGCGGTCTGACGGCGGCATATCAGGAAATGCCCGATTACGGCATTGCCATCGATGTCTGCGGTGTCGGCGATATGGTCGGCTCCGACCCGATGGTCATGAAGCTCGGCGACGGCGCCGCCATCAAGGTCAAGGACTCCACCATCATGTGCGACTGGGACCTGGTCAAGCGGATGTTCAAGCTTGCCGAGGACAACAACATCAAGTACCAACGCGAAATCCTGCTTGCAGGCGGCACGGATGCCACCTCTATGCAGAAGGTTGCCATGGGCATCAAAGCCGGCTGTATCTCCATTCCGATGCGCTATCTGCACACCTCCGCGGAAGCGTTCGACATGGAAGACGCTGTTGCGTGCCGTGACCTGACCGTGGCTATGTGCCGCGATGCGGAGATCTGATCGTACCGCTTGACGACAATTCAATAAAGAACCTCCGCACAGGGATTTCGGCGGAGGTTTTTGTATCGGAAAATTTATTCGGTCTCGGTGCGGATGGTAAATGTTTCGGGCAGGTGGAAAATGTCTTTTTTCAGAAACTGTGGGTAGAAATATTCATTCTCCAGCCGCTCAAACGGAAGCCACGTAAAGGTGTGTGTGCGCGTACCCTCTTTATACGAAAAGGTTTCGCCGCGTGACAGAAGATCGGTGTCCCGGATGTCCATAAGAAAATAGATGCACAGCTCGTGGTAGTTGAGATGATCGACGTCCTCTGTGAAAAATGCCTGATTCAGCCACAGCGGGCGGACGATCTTTGCGGTGATGCCAAGCTCCTCCTGCACCTCCCGGAGAACGGCATTCTCCGCCGTTTCGCCGATCGAAACCCTGCCGCCGGGAAGATAATAATAGGGCGAGCGTGTGTCGCGCATGGCGAGGATCTTTCCGTTGTGCAGAATCATGGCGCACACGCGGTAGTTGAATTTGTCGTTTCCGTCACGGAATGAAATATCCGTCATAAAATCGTTCCTTTCAGCGGTCGTTTATTGGCGAAGCAATGCTTCTCTTTCTTTGTAATCGGGCATATACCGTTCTATCAGCGCATAAAACGCGCCCGAGTGGTTGTGGTGTCGGATGTGTGCAAGCTCGTGCAGCACCACATAGTCAATGGCTTCGGGCGGATACAGCATCAGGCGATAGGAAAAGCACAGGCTGTTTTTGGGTGAACAGCTGCCGAACCGCTTCTGTGCCCCCGTGATGCGGACTCCGGTCGGGTGCAGACCTGTAATCGACGACCAATATTCGATACGCCCGGGCAGATATTCGGCGGCTTTTTGGGCAAGGGCGCGGATTTCCTCTTCCGAAAGCGGTCGGCGGTACGGAGAGGGGGATTCTGCGCGGCGGCGCATTTTTTCGCGGGACGTTTCGATCCAGTCGGCTTTTTGGGCGATGAACGCATCAATTTCCGCTCTGGCCAAGCGGCGCGGTGCGCGGGCGATGAGCGTGCCGTCTGCTTTTACTTCGATGGAAAGCGTTTTCCGGTCGGAGCGGATGAGCGTGTATTCCGGTGTTCCGTTTACAGAAGCCACGACAGTTCTTCCTCCGTGTACACCGTGATGCCGTTCTCCGACAGACAACGCGCCGTGATGCCGTCGCCGTCGGTCAGATTTCCCGAGAACGTGCCGTCATAGATGTTTCCTTTTCCGCAGGATGGGGAGCGGGCTTTGAGCAGTGCGGTTTTCGCCCCTGTCAGACGGGCGTAGCGGAGAACCTCGTCAGCACCCGTTGCGTATGCGGCGGTGACATCGGCTCCGTCCCGGCGCAGGACGGTGCGGTCGTTCTGTATCTCCGCCGGAATGCGCGGGGTGGGAAGTCCGCCGAGAATTTCCGCACAGACGGGGATGAGAATGTATTTTTTTGCAAGGGCATCGAGAATTTCCTCAGGAAGCGGCTTGGACTTTCCGTCGTAGCGGCACGGGGAACCGGTAAGACACGCGGAGATGAGCAGCGGTTCTCTTGCTTCGCCCGAAAAACGCAGGTCGTGGGAAAGGAGGTTTCCGTCCGCATCGTATACGAGCTTGAGGGAAAAGAACGGCACGTTTTTGTGAAGCAAGTCAAGGAAAAGTTTATCCCCCTCCCACATCGGCAGGGAAAAGAGCTTCTCGCGCGAGATCCACGCAAGGTCGCCCTCGGCGCAGTCCCGGGACAGTGTTCCCGAAAATCCGGTGCAGAAGAACAGGTGCATCTGTTCCGTCTCGAAATTCGGGGAGCAGAACGACACGATACCGCGGTAGGAAAGCGCGGTCAGATCGAGTCCCGTTTCCTCCTTTGCTTCCCGCAAAACGCAGTCATAAGGGGATTCGTAATCCTCAAAATGCCCGCCGATGCCGATCCACTTGTCGTGATTTTCGTCGTTTTTCTTTTTGACTCTGTGAAGCATTAAGTATTCGCCGTTCTGTTCGATGTAGCAGAGGGTGGTGTTTTTCATGTGCGTGTCCTTTCGTTTGGGAATCTTTCTTATATTATAGCAGAAATCTGCGACAAAAACAAGAGGAATGCGTAATTTCTGTGGAAATTCCGCAGAATTTTAACAAAAATTATGAAGATATTACCGTGTGGGTGAAAAATATGGGTTGCAAATTTACGGAATCTGTGTTATAATAGTGAACAACAGAAACAAAAAATCGAAACGGAGGGAGACACGATGAAACTGTTCCGTTCCCGGGCGGAAAAGGAGCTGGACAGCATCATTGCGGAATTGAAGCAGTTCCTTGCAAACAACTACAAGGATCAGGCGCACGCGATGCGGGAAAAGCTGCTTGTGCGCACGGAAGAACTGGCGGACACCGGAAAACTGTCCGCAGAGCAGGCGGCATCATATAAAAAGGTGTATGAATCGTACACCGAGCAGATGAAAAATTACAATCACCGCGAATTTTATCACTCATAAGGAGTTAGTTATGGGAAACTATCATATTTCTGTTCCGGTTATGAACCATTCCTGTGACACGGACGAGCACCGTGCGCAGTTCTTGGCGCAGTTCAAGCGGGCGGGTGTCTACCGGGTTTTTCTGTGCATGGACCGGTATTTCACCGACAGTCCCGCGAAACGGGCGGCACTGGAGCTTCTGAAAACGAATATCGCCTATTTCAAGGAAAACGGCATTGCCGAGGTCGGTACCTGGTTTACCGCGATGGGACACGGCGGTACGCTCGACCATGAATCCGGAAACGAAGACCGCACCGATTACCCGCGCGTGGTCGGCTTTTCGGGTGGGGTCTGCGACGACTCGTTCTGCATTGCCGACGAGGGCTACCGTGCGCTGATCGCAAAATATGTGGCGGAAATGGGCGCGTGCGGTGCGGACATCATCCAGCTGGACGACGATCTGCGGCTCGGCTACCGTCCCAACGGCATCGGCTGTACCTGTGAATATCACATGAACGAATTTGCACGCCGAACGGGTCGGACGTGGACACGCGAGGAGCTTTACGAAGCCGTTTATTCCGGTGCGCCAAGTGAGACACGGCGGGCTTGGTTTGCACTCATGAACGAGGGCTTTGAGGGGTTTGCCATGGCACTGCGCACCGCCCTTGACACGGTGTCCCCGACCACACGGCTTGGCTTCTGTGCCGCACCGACCTCTTATGACCCCGACTGCGTGGATGCGGTGGCGCTTGCGCGCACGTTTGCCGGAAACACAAAACCCTATCTGCGCGGCATCGGTGCGGCGTACTGGGGCGTGAACAGCTGGCACGCCATCGAGGACGTCATCGGGTACGAACGCATGGAGCGCGCCTGGATGAAACGGGATCCGGACATCGAATTTTTCACCGAGGGGGACGTGTATCCGCGCCCGCGCTACCGCGTTCCCGCGTGGCTTCTGGAAACCTTCGATACCGCGCTCCGCGCGGACGGCGGCATGGACGGCATTCTCAAATATATGTTTGATTATGTGCAGACCCCGCTTTACGAGACCGGATATGTCGAACGTCATGTGAAGCACGAACCGCTGTACCGGGAAATCGAGGAAGCGTTCACCGGGCAAACGCGTGGTATCTACATTTACGAAGCGGAGCATAAGCTCCTGTCCGTGACCCTGCCGACGCCCGCGCCCCAGACCGGTGTCGTAACGGATTCCTCCCTGTCCGCCGCCGTGCGGTTCTGCAACCGCATGAGCGTTCCGTACACCTTTGCGCCGGACGGCGGTGCCGTGTGCGTGATGGGAATGTCCGCACATCTGATTCCGGTGGAACTGCTCTCGGGCGGTGCGGTGCTGGATATGGAAGCGGCGCGTCTGCTCACCGCGCGCGGTGTGGACTGCGGCATTCTGTCGGCAGAGCCGGCTCCCGCGGCACTGAGCGAGGATTTCCCGGCACTGAACGGTCGGGAAGCAGAGAACGTGCGCACGCTGTCTGGCGGAAGCTATTATCGTGTCACGCTGAAAGCGGGTGCCAAGGTACTCAGCACATTCCGTGCAGGCGCGGAAACATATCCTGCGGCGTGGTATTACGAAAACGAAGCGGGCGGGCGGTTCTTTGTTTATGCGTTTGATATCAACTCCGTTGACCGCAACAGTCAGCTGCTTTGCTCGTATGCGCGGCAGGCGCAGTTTTATGCGGCGTTGGAAGCCGTGCAGGGAAGACCGTCTATGGCGGTTTCCATGGGACATCCGCATCTCTATATGACCGTCAAGGACCGCGCGGACGGCGAACGGGTCGTGGGGCTGTGGAACTGTTTTGCCGATGAAATGCTGACACCCACGGTCACGCTTGACCGGGCGTATGAGACCGTTTCATTCCTTGGGGGTGCTGACGGGTATCTTGATGGAAACCGTGTCGTCTTCACGACCGACATTCCGGCGCACACGTTTGCCGGATTCATTGTAAAGTAAAATAAAAAAGGATTTCATATGACTGATTTGAAGAAAAAATTACTTGATGCGCAGGACGGATTTGTCTGGCACGATGTCCGCCGGGCACCGTTTGAAATTTACGGATTATACCGCGACGAGGAGGACACCGACCCGCGCTACCGCCGCATTCCGCAGGCACTTGCCGACAGTGTCAACGAGTACACGAAATTTCTCGGCTACAATCCGGCGGGCGGACGGATCCGGTTTTCAACGGATGCGCGCAAGATCGCCATTTATGTGCATTACTGCTTCTTTGACCGCTCCAACCATATGTGTTTCAACGGCGAATGCGGACTTGATCTCTATCACGACAACGGGACAAGCCACACCTATGTCTGCACGCTGACCCCCAATCTCGACACCTCCATTGAACAGAAGTACGAATACACGACGGTGGACACGCTGGAGGGCAGAACGCCCGCCGGCATGAACTGCTACACGCTCAATATGCCGCTGTACGCGGGGGTCGATGACATCATGATCGGCATTCCGGAGGGCTGTCGGCTGGAGGGCGGCGCGAAATACCGCCCGGAAAAGCCGATCGTCTATTACGGCTCGTCCATCACACAGGGCGGGTGCGCATCCCGTCCCGGCTGTACCTATCAGGCGTATATCGGGCGGTGGCTCGACATCGACTACCGCAACATGGGATTCTCCGGCGCGTGCCGCGGGGAGCAGAACATGGTCGACTTTCTCGCAGGTCTTGAAATGTCCGCGTTCGTCTCCGACTATGACCACAATGCGCCGACCGTGGAGCATCTTGAAAACACGCATTATGCGCTTTACGAGACCGTGCGGCGGCATCATCCCGACATTCCTTACATCATCATCACCCGTCCCGATGTGTGGGGTCGGGCGACGGAATGTGCGGAACGCAGGGAAGTGATTTACAGAACGTATCTGCGGGCAAAGGAACTGGGGGACGAGCGGGTGTGCTTCATCGACGGCGGTACCCTGTTTTCGGGCGAGGATGCCGACAACTGCACCGTTGACACCTGTCATCCCAACGACCTCGGATTCTACCGGATGGCAAAGACGATTTATGGGGTACTGAAAGAATTTTTCTGATAAATGATAAATAAGGAGGATACCCATATGAAGCGAACCGCAAAAAAGGTTTCCGTCATCGGCTTTGTGCTGATTGCACTTCTCGTAATCCTTTTTCACACGGGAACCAGAATTGACCGGAATCCGCGTCTGGACGGATACGATGACTATTATTTGTGCAGGTACGATTATCAGGCGCTTGCCCTGATGGGGTTTCCCGGCATGCCGCCGGATTCCTACAGCAGGGTTTGGTTCCTGCCGTTTCAGAAAGCGAAGCTGCTTGCGCAGATCAAAGAAGACATACACGGTGTGATGACGGACGTTCAAACGGCGTATGACACAGCGGTATTCGCGTATGAGATCAGCGATGATTTTAGAAAAGTCGTTGTTTCGGTCGATGATTACGATACCTATATGCGGCTGAGATACGATTACGCGAATCCGGATGAAACGAATCTTTTCGATGAAATCGGACAGAGAGTGGTTTTATACCACGATCTGACAGGTTCGGATGACACGCCGTATATCGGCGACATTGTCGATATCCGTTATACCGGGACGGAAGAGGAAAAGAATTCCTGGCAATAAAAATGCGGACTGCCGTATGCTGTGCGGCAGTCCGTTCCGTTGTGGGATTTAATAGGTGATCAGCGCTTCATGACCCGTTCTTGCGGATTCGTAAATCGCGTCGATCATCTTCATCAGGATCACGCCGTCCTCTGCCGGTGCGCGGCAAGGAACACCGTTCTGTACGCAGTCGATGAAGTGCGCGATCTCTGCGTTGAAGCTCGGTGTGAATTCAAACACGCTCTTGGAGGCGGGGGTGATGTTGATGAATTCGCCGTTCATGTCGGTGAAGAATTCCGCGCCGTCGGTGATCTTCGTGCCGCCCTTGGTGCCGAACAGCTCGATGTCGCCGCGGTCCTGCTTGATGTTCAGATTGAACGACGCTTCGACGGTCAGGGTCATGCCGTTGTCAAAACGGATCATGGCGCTGGTAAAATCTTCGACGTTGAATTCATACTTGCTCTTTGTCTGGTTGGATTCGTAGCCGAGATTGGACTTTGCGCCGGAGGCACGGTCGGGGCCGAGATTGTTGTAGGTCACGCCGTATGCGGAAACGGGCTTCGGACAGCCTGCCAGATAGCGGACGAGGTCCATAACGTGAACACCGAGGTCGATGAGCGGACCGCCGCCGGAATAGCGGATATCGCCGAACCAGCCGCCGGGACAGCCGCTGCGGCGCAGATAAGTCGCCTTTGCGTAATAAATATCGCCGAGCGTTCCCGCATCAATGAACTTTTTCAGCATTGCCGCATCCGCACCGTAACGGCGGACAAAGCCGATCTGCAAGACCTTTCCGGTCTCCTTTGAAACGTCGTACATTTCCTGCGCTTCCACTGCGTTCATCGCCATCGGCTTTTCGCAGATGACGTTCGCACCGGCACGCATGGCGGCGATCGCCGCACCCTTGTGCGCCGCATTCCATGTCGTGACGGAAACCGCGTCGAGGTTTTCCTTTGCGAGCATTTCGTTGTAATCGGTGTACCAGCGCGGAACGTTGAATTTTGTCGCGTATGCCTTGACCTTTTCTTCGTCAATATCACAGACCGCCGCAACATCCACACGGTCGGGAATCGCTTTGTAACCGGTCATATGCGCATGGCTGATGCCGCCGGTGCCGATGATGCCTACTCTTGCTTTTTCCATGTGAGGTTCTCCTTTTGTTGTCCGATTTTGAGAAAAAACCGGGAATATATCAATTATATGATAACATAAAAGCCGCGGAATGTCAAGAGCTGTTCCCGAATTTGCGACGTTTTTTGCATTTGTGAATTTATTATGAAGTCAAAAACACTTGACACATTCTGCCGGATATGGTAAAATAAAAATAAAGTACTTTTGCGAAAAAAACGGAGGTGCGGTATGAAACTCAAACTGAAAAAATGGATCAGACGGCTTCTTTTGGCACTCGGCATTTTGCTTTTGGCGGTGCTTGTGTTCTGGGGTATCTGCGCGCTTTATGTCCGTGTGTGCGATATTACCGTGGTGCCGCGCTCGGCGGTGAGAGAGGGGCATACCTGGTCGGAATACATAGAAGCGCATTCTGCGGCGACATATGCCGGATATTACGATGCGAACGACGTCTATATGAACGAGGCGTTCCGGGACTGCGACTGGTACGGATTTGCCTATTACGATGTGTTTACAGCGACCATGACCGTCTCCCTGGTTGACAACAGCGCGGAAAACATCGCCGCGGTCAATGCATATATCGAAACGATCGACCAGGGAGGGTGTACTTATGCCTTCGACACCTGCGACGTCCCGTATCAGTCGCTTGCCGCCACCTACGACCGCATATCCGCGATTTCCGATCTTCTGCGCAGTCTCGGTATGGCGTCATCTGCTGATCTGTACGACGACCGTGTGATGATCACCGTTGAAAACGAAAACGCCGTCATCGTCCTTGCCGTCACCCATTTTCTTGCAAAGGACAAAAACAGCATCGTATATTTGAAATAATTCCACAAGTAACTTTTTTTGCCGCCCCCAGCGGCAATATCATCTTATCCGGAGATGCTCCGGATGAAGCTATCACAAAAAAAGCAGGCATATGCCTGCTTTTCTACACAATTATAAAACCGTAAGGTTTTGTCTCATGCCATTCCGACAGAACCGAACAGTTCCATCTTTTCCTTGACCGTTGCCTTGATCGCTTCAAAGCCGGGTGCGAGGAGCTTTCTGGGGTCGAAGCCCTTGCCTTCGAGATCCTTGCCGGCTTCGATATACTTGCGGGTCGCTTCCGCAAATGCGAGCTGGCATTCGGTGTTGACATTGATCTTGGAAACGCCGAGGCTGATCGCCTTCTTGATCTGGTCAGCGGGGATACCGGTACCGCCGTGGAGAACGAGGGGCATCTTGCCGACCTTTTCGGAAACGGCTTCGAGGGTCTCAAAGGACAGACCTGCCCAGTTTGCGGGGTACTTGCCGTGGATATTGCCGATGCCGGCAGCGAGCATGGTGACACCGAGGTCTGCGATCATCTTGCACTCGTTCGGGTCAGCGCATTCGCCTGCACCGATGACACCGTCTTCTTCACCGCCGATGGCGCCGACTTCCGCTTCCAGGGAGATGCCCTTTTCGCCGGTCAGCTTGACAAGCTCGGTGGTCTTTTCGATGTTTTCGGCGATGGGGTAGTGGGAACCGTCGAACATGACGGAGGAGAAGCCCGCTTCGATGCACTTCAGCGCGCCCTCATAAGAACCGTGGTCGAGGTGCAGAGCGACCGGAACGGTGATGCCGAGCGTGTCGATCATGCCGTTGACCATACCGACGATGGTGTTGTAGCCGCACATATACTTGCCGGCACCCTCGGAAACACCGAGAATGACGGGAGAATTGCATTCCTGAGCGGTGAGCAGGATCGCCTTGGTCCATTCAAGGTTGTTGATGTTGAACTGACCGACAGCGTAATGGCCTTCCTTGGCCTTGTTGAGCATTTCCTTTGCAGAAACTAACATTTTGATATTCCTCCGAAAATCGTTGATAAATTTTTATCATTTATAATATTATACCGCATTTTGCGTGTTTGTGCAATGGTTTGCGGGAAATATTCATAATAATTTCATAATTTTTGGCACGAAATGCCCCGCATTCCGTAATGCGGTCGGGAATCACGCCACCGTCATATAAGCGATGATGTCATCCAAAAACCAGAAAAGCAGTCCCAGCCCCGCAAAAATAACGGTTCCGAGGACGGATGGAGGTTTCCAGATGTCGAAAAAGCGCGTTTTTTCGCCCTCGTCCCGTTTCCACGCTTCGTTCCGTCTCCAATAGATGTACGGGAAAATGGCGCTGATGAGCGCGATGAGCATAAGACCTCCGCCGTAGACCTGATCGGTGTCCCAGCCGAGCAGCTTCAGTACGTTCATGCGGTTTCTCCTTTCGGAAATTCATATGATTTTAATCAGTATATCATAAAAGTGCGGGAAAATCTATGTTATTTTGTAAATTCTTCTGTTTTGGCAAAAAATCGTCTTCAGAAAACGGATAACCCGAATTTTTGGGAAACTATCCCCGAAATTCTGCAAAAAAGCGGAAAAGAATTGACATCCCGCCGCTTTCATGCTATAATAGGAAAAAACCATCGGAAAACGAGGAAACCAATATGCTGAAAACATTACAATACAAAACAGACCTGTGCGTGGTCGGCGGCGGACTTGCCGGAATGTGTGCGGCGATCGCGGCGGCGCGCGGTGGTGCGAAGGTCGTTCTGATGCAGGAACGTCCCGTGCTTGGCGGCAACGCTTCGAGCGAGATCCGGATGTGGGTCTGCGGCGCACACGGAAAGAACGTCCGCGAGACCGGCATTCTGGAAGAGCTGGCGCTCATGAACCTGTGGCGCAATCCGTACAAGCTGTACCCGGTCTGGGATTCCGTGCTCTGGGAAGCGGTCACAAACGAGCCGAACATCACGCTGTTGCTCAACTGCTCCTGCATGGATGCGGAAATGGACGGAAACCGCATTGTTTCCGTGACCGGCTGGCAGATGACGACCCAGTGCTTCTGCCGCGTGGAGGCGGATTATTTCTCCGATTGCTCCGGCGACAGCATTTTAGCACCGCTGACGGGGGCGGAGTACCGTGTCGGACGGGAAGCGGCATCGGAATTCAACGAAAACATCAGCGTTGAGACAGAGGATAAAAAGACGATGGGGATGTCGTGTCTCGTCCAGGCACACAAGGGTACGGAACCCGTGACGTTCACGCCGCCCGCATTCGCAAAGAAGATTACCGCGGATGATGTCCGTTTCCGCCGTCCGCGTATGCAGTCCTCTTATGAAAATTTCTGGTATCTGGAGCTTGGCGGCGACCGGGATTCCATCGGCGACACCGAAGTCGTCCGCGATGAGTTGGTCGCGCTTGCTTACGGGATGTGGGATTATGTTAAAAACAGCGGCACCTATGAGGACGCGGAATACTGGCAGCTCGATTTTCTCGGTTTCCTGCCCGGAAAACGCGAATCCCGCCGGATGCTCGGCAAATATCTGATGAACCAGAATGATATTCTTTGCGACCGCGCGTTTGAAGACGTCGTTGCCTACGGCGGCTGGCCGCTGGACGACCACGACCCGGCTGGCTTTTACTACGACGGTCATCCGAATACCTCCTACAAAACGACCTCTCCATATGCGATTCCGTACCGCACACTGTATTCCGCGAACATCGAAAATCTGTTTTTTGCGGGACGCAATATCTCGATGACCCACGCGGCAATGTCATCCTCCCGTGTCATGGCCACCTGCGCACTGCTCGGGCAGGCGGTTGGCACTGCTGTGGCTGTCGCAAAGAATTACAGCACCACGCCCGACGGGGTCTATACGGAACATCTTGCGGAGCTTCAGGAGAACCTGCTCTGGGACGATGTGCTTCTGCCGCATCATCCGCGCACGCCTGCCGCGCTGACTGCCGGTGCCGCTCTGACAAAGAACGGGGCGGAGGACGATGGGCTGTCCGTTCTGCGTGACGGTAATGACCGCGAGAATGTATATGTCTGCGCTCCCGGGGACGTCATTGAGTACCGATTTGATTTCCCGCGGACGGTGAACGAAATCCGCATTGTGTTCGACTCCGACCTTGACCGCGTGACTCTGCCCGGTGATTCCTGCGAAAAACAGCACGCGATGCGCTGTAATCTCCTGCCGGATTCCCCGGTGATGCACCTGCCGACCACGCTCTGCAAAGCGTACCGTGCGGAAGCCGTGCTTGCCGACGGAAGTGTGCGTGTGCTTGCCGATGAGGACAACAACCTGCGCCGGCTTGTAAAGATTCCCGGATGCGGAGATGTCACTGCCATCCGGCTGACCGGTCTTTCCGCGCATGAGGGCGGGGAAGAAATTCGTCTCTTCTCCTTTGAAGCGAAATGATTTTCCGAAAAACCTGCTGAAAATTCCATAACAGAACCGCCGTTCCCATACCACAGGGAAACGGCGGTCTTTTGTTCGGCTGCCGCTTTTTCAGGCATACATCCGGCAGGTGGAGCGGCGGATGCGGGGCGCGGGCGGTTCAAAGAAAAAATTCTCCGTTCGGCTGACCGGATAATCTGCGGAAATGCCCGCGTTTTTCGGGGAAGTCTCAGCGGAATACTGCCAGAACAGCATATCCGGTTCCTCCGCTTGTGCCTGTGCCTCGGAAACGAATGGCCGCTGATACCAGATGCCGACCCGGCCGAGCTTCCGGCGGTCAAGATAATCGTCGAGCGTTTCGCGGTCGGCACACAGAATCGGTGTATAGCCCGCACGGGTGAGTGCCGTGCAGAAAAGCTTCACGAGCGCGGCGTTGTGGGAGGGCGAAAAAGACCTGTATTTCGGGGAAATTCCGTCATCTCCGAGTGAAATGGCAACGATGGGAAGCGTCAGATACGGCCGGTATACTTTGAGGGCGGCAATGAGCCACGCGGCTTCCGCGCGAACCTCGGATGCGGTCACAGCGCCGAGCCGATGGGAGACGCCGCAGGCGATGCGGGCACAGTACGCGCCGCGCAGATTCCGTTCCGCCAGCTCCTCGGTCTCCGGCGAAATACCGATACAGCAGTCATTATCCCCGCCGTGTGAAAAGCGCACGACCGCCGCATCCGCATCACGCACGCGCGTCCAGTCGATATACCCCTGAAATCCGGAAATGCTGATGATTTTCATATGTGAAATCCTCCCTTGCGCTCATGAAAAAGTACGAACATCTGTTGTTGCTATTATTATACCACGAAAAAATGTTCTTGTCAATAGGAAACGAACAAAAATTCCGAATAAATTTTCGCGCCCGGCGATCTGTTTTCCGGGAACCGATGAATTTATCGCAACACGATAAAAAATTATCGGAATTCTATTGACAAACGCGGAAAAATATGGTATACTGAAAACAACAAATGAATCCGGAGGAACAAATGATGAAAAAATACCGTTCGATCCCCATCCACATTGCCGCCGCCGCTGTTCTGGTTTTGTTCTTTTATCTCGGCGCCGTCATCATATGGAATTTCTGGGTCTACATTGAGGGCTTCCTGCGCGAAAACGCACTCTTCGCGGGCGATTACGAACGTCTGCGGGACGGCATTCTGCTTGCCGGTGCGGGCTTTATGATTCCGTGCGTGTTCATTCTGTTTCTCGCACAGCGGCTTGCGTGGGCGGTGGGATGTGACCGTATTTTCACAAAACAAACCGCGTCGCTTCTGTCGCTGATTGCGGGACTCCTCTGCGGGGACTGCGTGCTGTTTTCGGTTGCAATCCTCGTTCTGCGCTTCTGGATAGGGGAAACGCTCATGTCGGGGGTGTTTGCGATGATCGCGCTCATCGGATTTGCGCTGTCATATTTTCTTTATCTTCTGTCCGGCTACGTCTGCCGTGCCGCAGAGATGAAGGAGGAGGTCGATGCGACGCTATGATTATTGTCAACATCGACGTCATTCTTGCCAAACGGACAATGAGTGTCGGGGATCTTGCGGA
>JAFUPC010000006.1 GCA_017481495.1 Clostridia bacterium | reverse complement strand
CCTTTTCGTAAACGACAGTCAGCTCGTCGGTGTAGAAGTCATAGTCGGTGCAGACATAGGTGAAGCCGTTGATTCTGGAAATGATGAACGCAGCATCCTTGCCGAGACCGTTGAGAATGACACGGAGCGGTTCCTTACGAACCTTGTTTGCAGTTCTTGCGATACCGATCGCGCCCTCTGCAGCTGCGAAGGATTCGTGACCTGCGAGGAAGCAGAAGCACTTGGTCTCCTCACGGAGCAGCATTGCGGCGAGATTGCCGTGGCCGAGACCGACCTTTCTGTTCTGTGCGACGGAGCCGGGGACGCAGAATGCCTGCAGACCGATACCGATGGCTTCCGCAGCATCAGCGGCGGTGGTGACACCCTTCTTCAGTGCGATTGCGCAGCCGAGGGTGTATGCCCATGCGGCGTTTTCAAACGCGATGGGCTGGATGCCCTTGACGATTGCATCGGGATCAAAGCCCTTTGCAAGGCACATTTCTCTCGCTTCTTCGAGATCCTTGATGCCGTATTCAGCGAGACACTTTTCAATTCCGGCAATTCTTCTTTCCTTGCCTTCAAACTTTACATTGTTGTTTGCCATGTGCGTGTCCTCCTCTCTCAGTTCTTTCTCGGATCAATGTACTTGACAGCTTCGTTGAAGCGGCCATAGTTCTTGATGTTGGATTCGTATGCTTCCTTGGGGTCGGTGCCTGCCTTGATGGCATCCATCATCTTGCCGAGGTTGACAAACTCGTAGCCGATGACTTCGTTTTCAGCATCCAGACCGAGGCGGAGGATATAACCCTCTGCCATTTCGAGATAACGGACACCCTTCTCCTTGGTGGCGAAGATGGTACCGATCTGGGAACGCAGACCCTTACCGAGGTCTTCCAGGGATGCGCCGACCGGCAGACCGTCCTCAGAGAATGCGGTCTGGGTACGGCCGTAAGCGAGCTGCTTGAAGATCTCGCGCATTGCGACGTTGATGGCATCGCAGACAAGGTCCGTGTTGAGTGCTTCGAGAAGCGTCTTGCCCTGGAGAATCTCACCTGCCATAGCGGCGGAGTGGGTCATACCGGAACATCCGCAGGTCTCAACGAGTGCTTCCTCGATGATACCGCCCTTGACGTTCAGCGTGAGCTTGCACATACCCTGCTGGGGTGCGCACCAGCCGATACCGTGGGACAGACCGGAAATATCCTTGATTTCATAAGCCTTTACCCATCTGCCTTCTTCGGGAATGGGCGCGGGACCGTGCTTGGGGCCCTTGGCTACAGTACACATGTTTTCTACTTCGTGTGTATAGTTCATGTTTTCTGACTCCTTTTTTGATATATTTGAATTTTGGGATTCACAAATGAAAATTAAAGAATGACCTCGCCGTAGCACTTGCCGAATGCGCAGGCAGCGTTTGCTTCGTCGGTGTCGATGTGCATTGCCAGCGCGAAGCTGTCCTTGACACGGACGACGACGTCGTCGTAAACGGTCTTTCTGCTCTCGGAGTTGATGGCGACCTTGACAATCTGCTTGTCCTTGACACCGAACGCTTCCGCATCGGCGTTGGTCATATGGATGTGTCTCTTTGCGATGATGACACCCTCGGTGATTTCAACCTCACCGCACGGGCCGACGAGCTTGCAGCCCGCGGAACCCTTGACATCGCCGGACTCACGGACGGGAGCTTCCACGCCGAGCGTTCTCGCATCGGTAAAAGAAAGCTCGACCTGGGTCTCCGGACGTGCCGGGCCGAGGATGGAAACGCGCTCGATGGACTTCTTCGGTCCGACGAGGGTCACGCGCTCCTCGCAGGCAAACTGGCCGGGCTGGCTCAGATCCTTCTTATTGGTCAGAGTGTGACCGGCACCAAAAAGAATTTCGATGTGTTCGGGGGTGAGATGGACGTGTCTTGCGGAGGTTTCTACAAGAACCTTGTTTTCCATGATATATGATTCCTTTCGTGTTGAATTTTGGATTCTATATAGAAATATTATACACCAAAAATCCGAAAAAGTAAAGAATGAAAACGCAATTTTTTGTAAAAACTACGTCTGAAATGATATTTTTTTTCAAGGAGTCCCGGATTTTATGAAAAAAGACGAAACAAAACAAATATGGAATCCCATTTCCGCACCCGCTTCTGGAACCGAAGCGCTTGTTTCGGGAGCCGAAACGCTGCAATCCCCGCTGTCTCCCCATCCCCTGCCGCCGGAAGCCGCGCCACACTCACCCGACACTGGGGAGGAACTGCTGTCGGAGCGTGGTTCTGTTCATGCCCCAGAGGGAACGGAGGATGACGGTGCCGTGACCGTCGGGTATGCCGACCGGCGCATTCACTGCCTGACTGTCATTGGGCAGGTGGAGGGGCATTATCTGCTCGGCGGCGGGCAGAAGGTCACGCGGTACGAGCATCTGATCCCCGCGCTGGTCTCCGCGGAGGAGGACGACGGCATCGCGGGTCTGCTCATCATCCTGAACACGGTCGGCGGGGATGTGGAAGCCGGTCTTGCGCTCGCGGAGCTGATTTCCTCCATGCGGAAGCCGACCTGTACGTTGGTTCTGGGCGGCGGTCATTCCATCGGTGTTCCGCTCGCCGTCTCTGCGCGCCGCTCATTCATTGTTCCCAGCGCGACGATGACCCTGCACCCCGTCCGCATGAACGGGCTTGTCCTTGGCGTACCGCAGAGCTTTGCCTATTTCTCCAAAATGCAGGCGCGCATCACGGAGTTCATTGCATCGCACTCACATTGTGACACGGACACGCTGACGCGGCTGGTCATGAACACCGATGCCATCGCAACGGACATGGGAACGATCCTGGACGGCAGAGAAGCAGTGGAGTACGGGATCATTGACGAGATCGGGGGACTGAAAGAGGCGGTGGCGTATCTGAAGCGGGAGATCGGGGAAGGCGAAAAGTGATTTATTTATAATTCTTCTATGCGGTATAGTTTTCCGGTGGCGTCGCTGTAGATGAGGGTGTCGTTCCAATAGTCCGCAAATTCGGGTTCGACGGTTAGGCCGTATTCATGGAGGGGGACGAAACGGGTCTCTTTGCGGGCGGTCATATCAATGACGCGGAGGGCGGGCAGATTCGGGGCGGTCATGCCGAAGCCCTCCACGGAGACAATCACCCCGTCCCGGCAGCACGCGCCCTGCATATAATTCATATACGGGCCGTCAAAGGTATCGCGGATGTCCTCCCGTCCGAGCGTGACGTACCGCACACCGTCCACTTCTTCCCCGTCTGTTGTCGCAGGCAGGTCAAAGGTGAAATACCGCGTGACGTGTTCTTTGTCACGCATGACAAACGCATACAGCTTTCCCCTCTGCCCGTCCACGCAGAAATTGCCGTAAGGACGGGTATCGCCGTTTCCGTCAAGGGATTTCCACAGGTCCCGGTCCTCGGTAAAGCCGATGCGGATGACCTGCACAAGGGTTGCAGTATAGTCTTCCCCGCACCGCGAAACATTTTCCTGTTGGAAAAGGCGGTAAACACAGAGACAGCCCTCCCGCCGGTCGTCAGCCTTGGCATAGGTATTATAGACATTCGTGTACAGCGGCGGAAACGGCTCGTCCGGGGTCGGTATCCCGAATCCGACGGCATTGCTGTGCGGCATCCATTCGTCGGTGCGCGCAAGCGTGAACGCGCCTGTCTGCATCTTCTCCGTCATCGAAAAAACGCGGCAGTTTCCGGCATGGTCAAAGCGGAACAGCGTATCGCCGAAGATCGCGCCGTCCTGTCCGCCGAATGTGGTATAGTCGTAGGTGTACTGCATGGATGAAATTCCTCCTTTGGTGTGGGAAATCGGATACTATTATTATAATGGAATTTTGGGGAAATGTCAAGTGAAAATGAGCATCATGCGGTCTTGACAGATTAAAAACAGTATGATATAATTATAAGTACCGTGCATGGAATATGGCTGTTAAAGGCACGCCGTTCGGAAAAATCGAACCGCTTCGTTAAAAAAGGAGGATCGCTTCATGTACATCAGCGACGACATCGCATATGCCGGTGACCCCACACCGCTTCTGAAAGTCAACAGCATTCAGCCGTTGGAACAGCATCGGCTCAAGGTTCAGTTCAGCAACGGCGAATGCCGCATCTTCGACTGTGTTCCGCTTCTTTCCATGCCCGCGTTTGCACCGCTTGCCGATGAGACGCTGTTCCGGTCTGTCGTTCTGGAACACGGGATTCCCGTCTGGAATGACGGCGACATCGACATTGCGCCGGAACTGCTTTACGAAAAAGGGATTTCTGCGTGACCCGTCCGCGCCGTGCGATACTGCCTTAAAAAATTTACAATTATTTCCTTTTTGCCCTCTTGCCAAATCCCCCATTTTATAGTATAATATCTGAAACACCCAAAATATTTCACACCGAAAGGACAACATAACCATGCTCCATTACCTTGAAGCAGCTGCGGAAGGCAGCACTGCGGGAAGCCTCATCTCCCTTGTCGTACCGCTTCTGTTCTGCGGTATCATTTTCTACTTCTTCCTTTACAAGCCCCAGAAAAAGCAGGATCAGGAAGCTCAGCAGATGCGCGACAACCTGCAGGTCGGCGATGAAATCACGACCACCGGCGGCATCATCGGCAAGATCGTCTCCATCAAGGACGAAACGATGGTCATCGAAACCACCCGCGATGCGACCAAGATCCGTCTTCTGAAGTCTTCCGTCCGTTCCGTGGACGTCAAGGCGGAGGATGCACAGGACTAAACATTTTTCTGACGAAATAGTTCCACACGCGCAGAAAATCTCCGCACGCGCAGAAAATCTCCGCAAAGTACAGTTTACCCCATTGACATTTTTCCGATTCTGTGGTATACTATTATAAATCTTAAATTGATTCTTGGAGGACCAATATCATGAAGCACATCAAGACTCTCGCTACGAAGAACCTTTGCCAGAGCGCAAAGAACGGCGGCTGCGGCGAATGCCAGACTTCCTGCCAGTCCGCTTGCAAGACCAGCTGCGGCATCGCAAACCAGAAGTGCGAAAGCAAGAGCAAGTAATCCAAACGACAACAGACAGAATGCCGCTCACACCCGGGCGGCATTCTTTTATGAAAAAGAGGCTATACCGTTATGATACATTCCTACAAACTCGGCGGCATGAATATCGTCCTTGACATCTGCTCGGGCGCAGTTCACGTCGTGGACGAGGTCGCATACGACATCATCAATTTATATGAGGAACACACGCGCGAGGAGATTGCGGCGCTGATCCCCACAAAGTACAAGGACAACCCCGAGGTCACAAAAGAGGAGATTTCGGACTGCTGTGACCAGATCGAAGAACTGAAAGCTTCCGGTCAGCTTTTCACCCCCGACACCTATGAGCCGATGGCGGACACCTTAAAGCAGAAGACCTCCGGCGTTGTCAAAGCGCTGTGTCTGCACATCGCACATGCCTGCAACTTAAACTGCTCCTACTGCTTCGCTTCGCAGGGCAAGTATCACGGGGAACGCGCGATGATGTCCTTTGAGGTCGGAAAACAGGCGCTCGACTTCCTCATTGCCAATTCCGGCACGCGCCGCAATCTGGAAGTGGACTTTTTCGGCGGGGAACCCCTCATGAACTTTGATGTGGTAAAACAGCTCGTTGCCTACGCGCGTTCCGTGGAAAAGCAGGCGGGCAAGAATTTCCGCTTCACACTGACCACAAACGGAATGCTCATCGACGACGATGTCATTGATTTTGCCAACCGCGAATGCGCAAACGTCGTTCTGTCCCTGGACGGCAGAAAGGAAATCCACGACCGCTTCCGTGTCGATTACGCCGGAAACGGCAGCTGGGAGAAGATCGTTCCGAAATTCCAGCGGATGGTCGAGGCGCGCGGCGGCAAAAACTACTATATGCGCGGCACATTCACCCACGCCAATCCCGATTTCTTGGAAGACATCAAGGTAATGCTCGATCTTGGGTTCAACGAGCTTTCGATGGAGCCGGTGGTCTGTGCGCCGGGCGATCCGTCTGCGCTGACCGAGGAAGATCTGCCCATCGTCATGGCGCAGTACGAAAAGCTGGCGGAACTGATGTTGGAGCGCCACCGCGCGGGCAAGCCGTTTACGTTCTACCACTACATGATCGACTTAAAAGGCGGCCCCTGCATCTACAAGCGCATCTCCGGCTGCGGTTCCGGCACGGAATACATGGCGGTCACCCCGTGGGGCGACCTTTATCCCTGCCACCAGTTTGTCGGCGAGGACAAATACAAGCTCGGCAACGTCTGGGACGGCGTGACGAACACCGATGCCAGAGAAGAATTCGCCTCCTGCAACGTCTACGCAAGAGAAGAATGCCGGGACTGCTGGGCAAAGCTCTACTGCTCCGGCGGCTGTGCGGCGAACGCCTATCACGCGACCGGCTCCATCAAGGGCGTGTATTCCTACGGATGTGAGCTGTTCAAAAAGCGCATGGAATGCGCCATCATGCTGGAAGCGGCAAAACTTGAAGATGATGAGGATTAAATCATGTCGTTCCTGAAAAAAATGATCCGCCGCAAGCCGGACGAAAATTCTCCCGCGTTCCGGCGCGAAATGGCGGAAAAGGTCGCAAACAAACACATCAAATACGTTTCCGAGCGGCAGGACGGCATCGACGTCATTCTGGGCAAGGACGGATCTCTGTCCCTGCGGGACGACTGTCTTATCATTTCCGCCGCCGGTCAGTCCGACATCATTTTCCGCGGGGTCATCACCGACCTGAAAATCTCTGAGCTGATGTCCCTGGACGGTGCCGTCATCATCGGCCCCGACATTGAGCACGGCGGTATGGAGCGGACGATCATTGCATATTATAAGTATTACAGATAACCGGTCATGTAACGACCAACGAAAAGGAGCATCAGATATGTGGACACCCATCTCCCCCTATGAACTGAACGACAACATTTTCCATTTGATCGACAAGGAATGGATGCTTGTCACCGCCAAAGACCCCGAAACCGGGAAATGCAACACGATGACCGCCTCCTGGGGCGGATGCGGCATTCTCTGGAACCGACCGGTCGCGTTCGTTTTCATCCGTCCCCAGCGGTACACGATGGAATTCATTGACAAAAACGAGATGCTGACGTTGTCGTTCTTCTCCGAAGAACACCGTGATGCGCTCCGTCTCTGTGGGCGTGTCTCCGGCCGTGACTGCGACAAAATTGCAGATGCGGGTCTGCACACCGCCGACTTGACCGACAGTGCCACCGGCTTTGCGGAAGCGCGTATGACGATGGTCTGCCGCAAGCTGTATGCGGATGTATTGCGCAAAGATTCGTTCCTTGACGAGTCCCTGCTCTCCAATTACACAGCGGGCGACTATCACAATGTCTTTATCTGCGAGATCACAGAGGTCTTAAAAAACGCATGAACGGAAGACCTCATATCGTCATCACAGATGCCGCGACCGTATCGCGGGGGGCGGGCGACCTTGACTTATCCGTCTTTGAACAGTACGGCTCTGTCACCGCGTATCCCTTGACCTCCCGCGCGGAAACGGCGGAGCGCATAAGTGACGCCGACTGTGTGCTTCTCAACAAGACCGTATTGGATGCGGAGGTACTCAAACACGCTCCGCATCTGCGCTATATCGGCATTTTTGCGACCGGCTACAACATGATCGACCTCGATTATTGCCGCGCGCACGGCATTACCGTTTCCAATGCGGGAAGCTATTCGACCGACGCGGTCGCGCAGACTGTGTTCTCGTATCTGCTCCATTTTGCAAGCCGGACTGCCGACTACAACGCCTTTGTCTCCGACGGCGGCTGGAAAAATTCGCCGTCCTTTTCCCCGTTCGTTTTCCCGACCTTTGAGCTGGCTGGAAAAACGCTCGGCATTTTCGGATACGGTGCCATCGGGAAACGGGTAGCGGCACTCGCGCGTGCCTTTTCCATGCGTGTGCTTGCCGTTGCGCATACCCCGAAAACAGGGTGCGACGAGGAGACAGGAGCCGTTTTCACCGATCTTGACACGATGCTGAAAGTGTCCGACTTTGTCACCGTCCACACACCGCTGACAGCGGAGACGAAAGAATTGTTCTCCCGCGATGTTTTTGCAAAGATGAAGCCCGGCGCGTATTTCATCAACACGTCCCGCGGCGGTGTCATTGTGGAAAGTGATTTGCGCCGCGCACTGGAATCGGGGCATCTCGCCGGCGCCGCCGTTGATGTTCTGACGGTCGAGCCGATGGCACACGACTGCGTTCTCTTCGGCACGCCGAATCTCATCATGACCCCGCATATCGCGTGGGCACCGACGGAAACGCGGCAGAGACTGGTCGGGATCGTTACGGAAAATCTGCGGAATTTCCTTGTGGGGAAGCCGACACACGTGGTTTCGTGAAATCCAAAATATTTTACGCCAAATTTCCGATTGATTCTTCGCCAAGTTTCCGAAAAATATTCCGCCAATCTTCCGAAAAATAGAAAAAAACAAAAGGATCTATGCCGCCCCCCGCACACAGATCCTTTTTTGCGTTTATTTCCGTCTTCTGTGCTTCACCCGCGACCGCTTGTGCGTGGTGAGGTAACCGCCGATACACGAGAGCACCGTGACCCCGGCGGCGCACAGGAGCTCGGTGCGCAGGACAGGAACCGCGGCGGCATCTGCGGCAGTATCCGCTGTCACAACGGCGCCGAGTCCGAACAGGAGCAAGGCGAGGATGCCGCCCGAAAGGGCGCCGGACGGGATGCCGCCGAGACCCGATTTTTTGGCGCACAGGATTCCGGTGACGACGGCGGCGCAGGCGAGCGCGGGATAGGTGAGGATACCGGAATACGCCGTGGGGTCGTCGAGTGCCATACAGACGGCGCAGAGAGCAAGGAGCGACAGGATTCCGGCGGCAAGGCCGATGGCGGCGGATTTTACGGCGGTGAGGAAGACGGCGGGGACGGCGGGAGCAGCTGTGCCGGGTGTTTCGGGGGTTCGGGTGCGCGGGGGATGGGGATGGGAGGGTGGTATTTTACGTTTTGCGGCGGTGTTGGACATCGGGACATTCCTTTCTCGTTTACGTGGATTTTGTTACCATTGAATGCCGCGCGGGCGGCAGATATGCCGTCGTCACAATTCCTTTACAGAATGTTCAAAGAAAATATTTCCGTCCCGCTTGACAGAATACGGAATTTATGGTATCATATAACCGTACTATAACGAACAGTACAGTTAATACACAAAAAGGAGGAACCAAACGACCCATGATCACGGTGGATATGCGTGACAGAAAGCCGATCTACGAGCAGCTCATCGACAACATCCGCACGCTGGCGGTCGGCGGACATCTTTCGCCGGACGAGCATCTTCCGTCGGTACGGCAGCTGGCGGCGGAGCTTGCCATCAACCCGAACACCATTCAGAAAGCCTACGCGGAGCTGGAACGGCAGGGTGTCATCTATTCCCTGCCCGGGCGCGGCAATTTCATCTCCCCGGACATCGGTGCCATCGCCGCGGCGGAACGCAGAAAACAGACCGAGCTCCTCCGCGCATCCATGCAGGCGGCAAAAAACGGCGGTGTGACGGAAAAAGATGCGCTGACGCTCCTGCGGGAAATTTACGGAGATGAATAACGAATGCGGGACATCTGCATTTTCATGACAACAACACTCTGAAAGAAAGGAATGTAAGTTACCTATGAACGAACAGAATTACAACGCTCCGCGCACACCGGGCGAGATTGTCATCACGGATGTATCCAAGACCTTCGGGACGGTGCGGTCGCTGGATGCGGTCTCGGCAACGATCCGACAGGGTTCGATCTTCGGGCTGATCGGCTCCAACGGCGCGGGCAAATCGACGCTTCTGCGCGTGATGGCGGGCATTTACCGGCCGGACAGCGGCTCCGTCACCTACGACGGTGAGGACATCTGGGAAAACACCGCGCGCAAGCAGGACATCGTCTATCTTTCCGATGACCAGTTTTTCTTTGCGCACGGAACGATTGCCGACATGGCGGACTATTACCGCACGATGTACATCAACTGGTCGGACGATAAATACGACCGTCTGCGTGCCGTGTTCAATCTGGAAACCGACCGCAAAATCTCGACCTTTTCCAAAGGAATGCAGAAGCAGGCATCGGTGCTCCTTGCCCTCTCCTGCTGTCCGAAATATCTCCTCTGCGACGAGACCTTTGACGGTCTTGACCCGGTCATGCGGCAGTTTGTGAAGCGGCTGCTTGCCGAGGAGGTCGCGGACGGGACGATGACGCCGGTCATCGCATCGCACAATATGCGGGAACTGGAAGACATCTGCGACCACATCGGATTGCTTCACAAGGGCGGCATTCTCTTTGACCGCGAGGTGGACGCGATGAAGACGTCCATCCACAAGCTACAGCTGGTGCTGACGGCGGGAGAGCCGGACATTTCCGCCCTGCGCGTGCCGGGAACGGAAAAGAATCTGCACGTCGTCAGCTACAAAAAGAGCGGCAGTATCTACAATCTCATCGTCCGCGGAGAGCGGGAGGAGGTCGAAGCGGCGGCGGATGCGCTGAACCCGGTGTTCCGGGAGCTGGTGCCGCTGACACTGGAGGAAATCTTTATCTGTGAAATGGAGGAAAAGGGCTATGACTTTAATGCAATCGTCGGTTGATGCAAACGCCGTGCAGAAGACCCGTCTCATCGGGCGGCACAACAACTGGTTCGTGCCGGGGCTTTACAGAAACGAACTGAAACGCACCTGGTCGATGGGACTGCTGTACGCCATCATTCTGTTTTTCGCCGTCCCCGTCGTCAACCTGATGACGTTCTCCAACAGTACGACGTACTACGAAGAATATCCCGACCGGGTCACAAGCTTCCTCTCGGAATATTTTTCCACGGCGAACATCTTCATCACCATTTATGCGTGCCTGGGCGGCATGATGTGCGCAATGGTCGTCGCGGAATATCTCTTTGACCGCAGAAAGACGAACTTTGTCTGTTCCCTGCCCGTCAAGCGGCAGGCGTATCTGCTCACCAAGTGCGCCTCCAACCTGACCTGGTCGGTACTGGCGTGGATCCCCGCCGGCGTTCTGATGGTGCTGGTCGCCGCGCTGACACCGCTTCTCCGTCCCCACACCGGGATGATCGTCGGCGGTCTGTTTGAAATGGTCGGTGCATGGCTGTGCCTGCATCTGTACTTCTTTGGGCTGACCCTGCTTGCGTGCTGTTTCTGCGGCACGGGCGTGATGGGCGGCTGTATGCTTCTGATGCTCGGCGGGTATATTCCGGCGGCCGCGCTGTCGCTCATTGCGTTTGCCGACATGACCTTTGACCGGGTCTGGACGAATCACTATTTCTCCGAAGACTTATTTGACGTCCTGTCGGGCGTGTTTCGCATCTTCCACTATTCGATGACGGAAATGGGCTTCTGGTACTATCTCGGCACGGCGGCGATCGGCATCGTCTTCACCGCCGGTGCGGTGTTCCTGACCAAAATCCGGAAAAGCGAAAACGCCGGCGTTCCGTTTGCGTTTGCGCGGGTGCGCGACATTGTGAAATATCTCATTGTCGGTCTTGCGGGACTGCTCGGCGGAATGCTGTTCTGGGTGATGTCGTCGGGCGCGTGGAGCATCTTCTGGATGCTGTTCGGCATCGTCTGCGGCGCGGTGCTTTCGTGGATGCTGTGCAACACGATCTTTTACAAAACCCCGAAAATGATGTTCACCGGCAAACGCGCCGTCTGCATTCTGACCGCGGCGGTGATGGCGTTCTCGCTTGTCTGCCGGTTTGACATTCTGAACCTGAACAGCTATGTGCCGTCGAACGTCATGACATCCTCCGTTGAGGTGCATCTCGATGACGGCGGTGTCATCACCCTGCGCGACCGCGCGCTCATCCGTACCTACAATGCGATGCTGAAAAACGGATATGCGATGTATGACAAGTACGGTCCCGCCGCGTATTGGTATTCCAAAGACGGAAAAACACTCGTGACGGAAGACCACCTGTACCTGATGTCGCATTCCACGGTCTGGAAGACCCGGTATCTGTTCCCCGTTGCGAAGACCGCATATGCGATGTCAAACGACTGGATTACGTTCGTGCAGGCGCTGACGGCGCAGAACAATTTTGCCGATCTTTACACGGAATCGGTATTTGAGGAACTGGAACGCGAAGAACGGCGTGTCGCGCAAACCGGAAACGGGGATACCGCGGCATACTACGTCCGCTATTCGCCCATCAGCGGCAACAACAATTACAGTGACTACACGCTTCTCACCGACATCCGCACGATTCTGGATACCTACCGGGAAGAAATGCGTTCGATGGGCGCGAATGCGATGCAGCAGCGGCTGGTTGCAATCCTGTACGTCAAGTTTGACGATTCTTACACGAAGCTTCCCGTTTTCGAGGAGTACACGGAAACACAGAACGTGATAAAGGAAAAATTCGGCAAGCAGTATTACAGCGTCGATGAATCCGTGGAGTACGACCGCACGTTCCTGTCCGCAAAGGTCTACCGCAACGGCGAACTCATCAAAACGCTGGACGAGGACGGCTACAACGCACTCTATGACAGCGGCGTTCTGACCGGAGGCAATTATTACAGCTCGCTGACCCTGCTGGACTACGAATATTCCGTATCGGTCACATACGACGTTCTGGAAACGTCCACCTATTATTACGACACCGCAGATGCGGAGACCGGGGAAACGACCACGGCATCGGACGTCTACGAAAACCGGTACACCGAAGAAAACACGCACCGGTTTTTCCTCGGCCGTGTTCCGGAGGAATACCGATGAAACGTCTTATCCCGAAACTGCTTCTCTGCGGACTGCTCGCACTTCTTCTCACCGGCTGTTCCCTGTTTTCGTCGTCGCCGCGGTCTCTGAACCGCATTATCAGCGAAGACCAGAGTTTCACCGGTACCGTTGAGCAGAAAAACGACATCACAATCTTTGTCCGTATCGCAGACGCGGAGGATTCCAAAATCGAGGGACAGATCGCATCCGTCCCGACCAACGCCATCGAATGCCCCGACAGTATGACCGATTTTTCGGTCGGCGACGAGGTCACGGTGTACTTCAACGGCGCGATGAGCATGAGCGACCCCATCCACATCACCAACGTCTCCGCCGTCTGTCTCACGACACCCGTTGACCGGACGAAGAACAACGTCGGATGACGTCCCGGCGGTCACGGTTGTGACGGTCACATTTGTGACGGTAGCATAAAAAATACGAATACCGCTGTTCCACCTGATAAAGGTCGGAGCGGCGGTATTTTTTGTTGTTTTTATTGATATAAAAGTCTTGCATTGTGCGGATATTTATGGTATAATGACAAATACATGAAAATGGGATGCCGAGTTGGGACGGCATCCCGGTTGTTTTTTATACGGGTGATTTGGGGTTTGCCGAAAGTTTGCCGGCGAGTGTGAAGACGTGAGATACGTTGTGTATACCCAAACACAGAAAAATGTCTAGCGGGTTTCTGTGAACATTTCCCGCAATACAGAAAAAAGAAAACCGCCCGCGGCGGTGTACCGGGACGATTTTCCTTGACCATATTGGATGATAGCAAGAAGTATAAGCAAGATCTCTTTTGGAGAAATTACTTGTTGATGATAACGATCATCTTACCGTTGACGATGTAGGAAACGTACTCGTAAGTGGTCGTGGGAGCACCCTTGAGCAGTTCATCCTCGATCTTCAGGGTATCTGCTGCGCCGTTGTCGTCTGCATCGACGATAATGCCGTTTGCATTTGCCTTGTAGATGGTGATGGTATCAACACCAAAGGTAACGTTTTCTTCGTTGACTTCTGCAGTCGTCTTACCGTTCAGCGTAGCGAGCTTGGTGGTATCTGCCTTGACAGTACCGAGCAGGCCGCCTTCCGGATATTCAGCAGTGATGGTGTTGGTCTTAACCCACAGGCCGGTGGTGTTGGAAACAAGTGCACCGTCAGCTGCGATGTAATACTGACCAGCAACACCGCCGATGGTGGACTTGACAACAACTTCTGCACCGGTCAGGAGATCGATTGCATTGTAAGTGCTGCAGTCGTAGCCTTCTTCGATTGCAGTGGAAGAAGTGATCTGGACGATGGTCTGGTTTGCTTCGATTGCGGTTGCATAAGAAGCGAGGTCAGATGCGTTGCTTACGTAGATGAAGTCGATCTTGCCGTCACCCTTGCCGCCGTTATCAGCATCAACGAGAACTGCTGCAACGTTTGCTCTCTTGTTGTAAGAGGTGTACTTGTTGTAGGTATCTGCGTATGCGTTGTAGTTATCGGAAGCCGCATTGACGCCTTCGAGGATAACAACATTGCTGTTGGTGTAGTACTTAGCGACACCGTCAACATAGACATAACCGCCCTTGACTTCAAATGTGCCGTAAGTGGATTCGTTGCCGAGGTTCTGAACGTTCTGGGAAGCTTCCTCAGACTGTGCATATACACCGTCTGCGGTCACAAAGAACTTGTAGTAGCCGCCTTCGGTGAACTGAACGAAGTTCTTCCAGACAGCGTTTGCTGCGTCGTAAGTACCGAGAGCGACTTCGCCTGCGTACTTCTTCGCATCGGTGTTTGCAGCGTTGCCGACATCATGAGCGGTCTTTGCAACGAGCTTGCCGTTTTCGAGCGCACCGACAACGGTGAGTTCGATTTCAGCATAGGAATTGCCGACTTCGTAACCGGTGACAACAGCTGCGCCGTTTTCATTGACAGTTACGTTGTTGATGATGACTTCCTTGACAGAGCTGGAACCGCCGGTGAACTTGACATACTTGCCACCGATGGTGTAGATGGAGACAGTCTGGTTCAGCGTCCAGGACTTGGGAGCGACCTTTTCAGCCGCGAAGCCGTACTTGTTGCCGTCGATGGTGATGTAGCTGGATGCGTTGGAGATCGCGGTCAGCTTACCGGTAACGGTTTCAGCGACTTCGAGGATATCAACATCCCAGTTCTTGGTGCCTTCATTGTAAGAAATGTGGTAGAGAACCGGAACTTCACCGTAGGAGAATTCTTCGCCGGTGTAGTTGATGGCGTGGACATTTGCATTGGTGTCGGAGTAGTTGGTGAAAACTGCTTCGCCGTCGACATTGTAGATGGTGTCGAAGGTGTACTTGACGTTGTCGATGGTCTTGGCATCCTTGGTGTTGGCCTTCAGAGTACCAACATTGTAGATGTCAAGGTCGATGCGGTCGTAGTAACCGTCGCCGTTGTCATCGTATGCAACTGCATCGTAGTAGGTCGGGATGGATTCCTTTGCTGCGAGCGCTTCGGAGGTGATGTAGTAGGTTTCGGTGACGTTGTTGCCTTCTTCGTCAACCAGAACATTGCCGTTTTCGTCAGTGACATCAACGGTAACTGCCTTGCGGTAGTTGTAGTTCTTGGTGATGGAGATCGCCTTGACAACAGAGGATGCACCGATGGTGCCGGTGTTGACTTCGTCGCTTTCAGCAACGATGTACTTCTGGCCGTCGAGGGTAACGTAAACGGTGTTTGCGTTGTTTTCCTTGACGTTTGCGAGCTTGCCGTCAGCATAGCTGAATGTGAGCGTGCTGGAGTTGAGGGTGACACCGTAGACAACGCCCTTGTCCTTGGAGTAGGTCATCGTGATCTGTGCGCCCTTGATGTCTTCCGCATTGCCCTCTGCACCGGTCGCTGCCATAGCAGTCTCAAATGCAGCGCGGTCAACCGTCAGATCAGCGGTCGTGCCGTTTTCAAAAGTAGCGGCGATGTAGACCTTGGAATCGCTGACATTTTCAACAAGTGCGGAGACCTTTTCCATGTTGAATGCGGCCTTGACATCCGGAACAGTGTTGAAGATGTTGTAAGCGATCTGAGCCATGAGTGCTCTGGAGCAGGGAGCGGTGTAATCAAAAACGGTGACGTTCTTGGTCAGACCCTTGTCGTCTGCGACAGAGATCCAGTTGGTTGCCCAGTAGGAAGGCTTGCTGACTTCGTCAAGCTTTGCAACGTCTGCTCTGTAGCCTGCTGCCTTGACAGCGAGAACGATTGCTTCCGCAACCGTCAGAGTGCCGTTCGGGTTGAACTTGCCGGAGCCGATACCGTCCATGATACCGTGCTGGGATGCGTAGTTGATGTACGCATAACTCCATGCAGCGTCAACATCTGCAAAGGAGCAGGTGCTGGAAGACCAGTCGATCTTCTGGCCGGCAGCACCGGTGTCGAGCTTGGCTGCGATAACAGCAGCTTCTGCTCTGGTCAGCGTGCCGTTCGGATTGAACGTGCCGTCGCCCGAACCCTGCATAACGCCGAGGTCGGACAGAATGCTGACTGCTTCTGCATAACCGGTCGCATTGATGGCAGACTGATCAGTGTAAGCAGCAGACACGCTGATAGCGCAAGCGCTTACCATGAGCATAGCAAGCACGAGCGCGAGAAACTTTTTGAAATTTCTCATTTTGTGGTTCCTCCTGTAAAATTTTACATTCAAGGAACGATATGTCAGAGAACACATCGCCCCCTGTGGTTAATATGAT
>JAFUPC010000094.1 GCA_017481495.1 Clostridia bacterium | reverse complement strand
TGGAAGCTCTGCGCAGCAGAATCAGTGCCGTATGGGAAAGTGCTTATGAAAACGACAAAGGCAATGAAATCTGCACACTGGCGAACTCTTTGTGGATTGACAGCGATCTTGACTACTCCAAAGAGGTGATGGATATCCTTGCCTACGATTACTCCGCATCGGTCTATCAGCGTGACCTCGGCAGTGACCGTACCAATACCGACATCACCAACTGGATGAAGAATCAGACCGGCGGTTTCCTTTCTGACCGCACAGGTAAGACCGATCTTGCGAAAGATGACATGATGCTGACAATGGCATCCACCATCTACTTCCAGGCGAAGTGGAGCGACGAATTCAACAAAGGCATGAATACGGACGGTGTATTCCATGCGGCAGGCGGCGACGTGAACTGCACCTTTATGAATCAGAAGCTCGCGGAAATGAACTACTACTGGGCAGAGGATTTCGGTGCTGTGCAGATGTTCATGAAAAACGGTGCTTCTATGTGGTTCATTCTACCGGATGAAGATAAAACCTTGGACGACGTGCTCTCGGGCGGCGACTATATGAATATGGTTACGTTGAGCGATGCGTTCCCGGAGGAAAATCATAAATGGATGAAGGTAAATCTATCTGTTCCGAAGTTTGACGTTTCCTCTTCCGTAAACGTGAAGGATGGACTGCAGAATCTCGGTGTGTCAAAGATTTTCGACTGGACAACGAACAGCTTTGCCTCCACCTTACAGAGCAAGTCAAAGCCCTATCCCGTTTATCTTGACAGTATCAACCAGGACACCCGCGTGCAGATCGACGAAAAAGGTGTGACCGCCGCCAGCTATATTGAGCTGAACTTTGGCGCAGGTGCCGCCGAGCCTCCGGATGAGATCATTGACTTCGTTCTCGACCGTCCATTTGTATTCGTTGTGTCAAGAGATCAGATCCCGCTGTTTGTGGGCACTGTCAATACGCCGTAATGTATTCGAAACTCCCCATTAGCAGTTCAGTTTGAACCTGCTCAGTGGGGAGTTCTTTTGTCTTATATGGTAATTAATATCAGTTACTTCATGTAGATTCAGATGCTTTTCGATATAATTTGTCACTTTTGTAGGATTTATAAAATCTTTATGCAATCTTAATACGCCAGCTAAACCCCTAACACCCTCTTAAAAGCGAATCGTATAGAATATTATCAGGAACAGCTATAAACTTTCATAGGTGTAAATGGAGCGTGATAAGGTGAAAACAAAAGAAAAGAGCAGGAAATATATTTTTCTTACGGTATGGCTTGCTCTGATTGCCTTGATTCTTGTGGGCATCCTGCTGCTGTGGCCGCCAGGAGAAAAGCATGAGACGATCAAAGAAGTGATGAAGGACGGCGTACTGCACGAGCACAACAAAATGTCGTTTTTCGGTCTGGAAGTGAACCCCGGGCTTATTTCTGCCTATATGGTTACGGTGATATTGTTAATCGCCGCGGTGCTGATCCGGATATTCGCCATACCAAAATTCAAAACCGTTCCGGGAAAATTCCAAAGTGTTATTGAAATGCTTGTGGGTTTCTTCTCGGATATGGCGCACGCCAACAGCCATCATAAGCCGCGATTTGTCGGTGCGTACATATTCAGCGCAGGCGTGTATATATTCACTAGTACGCTGTTTGAGCTGCTGGGTATACAGTGGATGACCACAAGCGGTGTGTCTATGGCACTTCCTGCGCCACTTTCGGACATTAACGCCGCCATCGCAATGGGTGTTATGTCCTACACGATCATTCTCGGCGCAGGCATGATCTGCGGAGGATTCCGGGGTGCACTTGGCGTACTGAAGGATTTTTCGCTTCCGATATCCATGAGCTTCCGTCTGTTCGGCGCACTGCTCAGCGGACTTTTAGTAACCGAACTTGTCTATTATTATGTCAGCCTGAGCTTTGTGCTGCCGGTAATCGTAGGTGTTTTGTTTACCCTCATACACGCTGTCGTACAGACCTACGTGCTTGCTACGCTGGTATCCATCTTCTACGGGGAAGCCGTAGAACCGAAATCGAAAAAAGTTAAAAATAAGAAAGCGAAGAGGTAAATCAACATGAAAGATTTCACATCCGTTATGATGGTATTGATTCTGATGTTCACGTTTGTTTCTATGATGTCCGTCGGTGTTTCGGCAGCTGAGGCCGCACCTACTGATGGTGTCGTATCTGTGGGAGATGCCGAGTCGAATGAAAATGACGTTCTTTCAACAAAAGCAATCGCTGCAGCAATTGTCGTAGCAGTTGTTGGTGCAGCAGGTGCGCTCGGTATGGCAATGGCAATTTCCAAGAGCACCGAGAGCATGGCACGTCAGCCGGAGATGGCAGGAAAGATTAACTCCGCCATGATGCTCGGCATCGTATTTATCGAGACAGCCATCATTTACGCACTGATCGTGGCAATTCTGATTATCTTTGTTCTGTAAGAGGTGAATAATATGCCGCTTAACATAGATTACCTGCAGATTCTTCTGCACATGCTGAATTTCGTGATTCTGGCAGGCGGTCTGACCTTTATCCTGTATAATCCGGTCAATCGGTTTTTAGAACAGCGGCGCGACCAGTATGCCGAGGCTGAAAAAAGAAACCGGAAAGCAGCAGAAGAAAACGAAAAGCTTCGCACAGAATACGAGCAAAAGCTTCAGGATTCGGATATCGAGATCGCCGAGCGCAAAAAGATCGCCGAAAAGGAATGGGCAGACATTTCCGCGAGATACATAAGAGAAGCCAAAGAGAAGGCATCCGCCATCATTCTTGCAGCCGAAGAAGAAGCAGAGGATCGGAAGGAGCATATTCTGGAATCGGCACAGACGGAGATCGGTGAACTTGTCGTTACTGCAACGCAGAAGCTGTTAAGTGATACCGTAACTCCCGAGCGCAACAGTGCGCTGTACGATGAGTTTATCCGTCTCGCCGAGGGAACAGTATCCGAAAAGAGGACGAAGCATGGCAAGAAATGATTTTGAGCTTTCGGAAGAAAAGAAGAAAAACATTCTGACCGTCGAGATTCAATGCATCACGCCGCCTGATGAAGAACAGCTTGCGAAAATGCGGGAGTTCTTTTTGACGGAATACAAGGCGGATGAGATTGACTTTGAGATTAAAAAAGATCCCAGTGTGGTCGGCGGCTTCCGCATCTTTGTGGGTGACGAAAACTACGACTGGAGCACGCTCGGGCGCATTCGTCAACTTCGCAAATCCTTTCAGTCGCTCAGAAAAGAATATGACCCTACACAGATCGTGTCGCTCCTTCGCGAGGATATCAAAAACTTTGAGCTTCACGCTGGACATCAGCAGGTGGGTTTTGTTCTGTCGGTGGGCGACGGCATTGCCTTGATTAAGGGGCTTCACGAGGTGGAATACGGCGAGATCGTGCTGTTCGACTGCGGTGTCAAGGGCATGGTGCAGGACATCCGCGCCGACGGTACCAACGGTGTTGTTCTCTTCGGCGACGATTCGGATATCTACGAGGGCAGCCGTGTAGTGAGAACCCAGCGCACCGCCGGTATCCCCATCAGCACAAAAATTCTCGGCAGGATCATTGACCCGCTTGGCAAGCCCGTGGATGACGGCGGCGAGATCGGCGCAAAGGAATATTATCCCATCGAGCGTCCCGCTCCCGGCATTATCGAGCGCAAATCTGTCAACCGTCCGCTTGAAACCGGCATTCTCGCCATTGATTCCATGTTCCCCATCGGATGCGGTCAGCGTGAGTTGATCATCGGTGACCGACAGACAGGAAAAACCACAATTGCAACCGACACGATCATCAATCAGAAGGATAAAAACGTTGTCTGCGTGTATGTTGCCATCGGACAGAAGGCGACCTCCATTGCCAAGGTCGTATCTACCCTGAAAAAGCACGACGCGATGGATTATACGGTGGTTGTATCCTCTCCGGCAAGCGATGCGGCATCTTTGCAGTATATCGCCCCTTACGCCGGATGCGCAGTTGCCGAATACTTCATGTATCACGGCAGAGATGTGCTGATTATTTACGATGATCTGTCGAAGCACGCCGTTGCTTACCGTACGCTCAGCCTGCTTTTGGAACGCTCACCGGGGCGTGAAGCGTATCCGGGCGACGTGTTCTATCTGCATTCCCGACTGCTGGAGCGTTCAGCACAGCTTTCGGACAAGATGAGCGGCGGTAGTATGACCGCTCTGCCTATTGTAGAAACACAAGCCGGAGACGTATCGGCGTATATCCCGACCAATATCATCTCCATCACCGACGGTCAGATCTTTTTGGAGAGCAATCTCTTTTTTGCCGGTCAGCGGCCGGCGATCAATGTCGGCTTGTCCGTGTCCCGAGTCGGCGGCGCGGCGCAAACGAATGTGATGAAAAAATCCGTCGGAACGATTCGTCTTGACCTTGCGCAGTACCGCGAGATGCAGGCGTTTTCACAGTTCGGCGGCGATCTTGACGCAAGCACAGCGCGTCAGCTCAAATACGGTGCGGGACTCATGCAGCTTTTGCGGCAACCGAACAACGAGCCGATGCCTCTGCACGGTCAGGTCATCACGCTGGTCTGTGCGCAGGCAAGGCTGTTCGTGGATGTTTCGCAGAAGGAGATCAAATCCGTGCAGAAGGAGCTGCTTGCTTCTTTTGAGCAATACAACAGCGCCGTCTGCCATAAGATCGAACACGCAAAAATATATTCCGATGAATTAAAAAACGAAATTGTTGAGACGGCGAAGAAATTTATGGCCAACCGCCAATGAGAGGATGAGGATGCATGGCAGGCGCAAACGAAATCAAAAGCCGGATCGAAGGCGTTCGTGAAACCAAAAAAATTACCGATGCCATGTACATGATCTCCTCCGCCAAAATGCGGAGGGCGCTTCGGGATCTTGCCGGGACCACGCCATATTTTGAAGCCTTGGGTGAAAAGATTGGCGAGCTTTTTCACTATATTCCCCAGACAAAGAACCGGTATTTCAGCGTCACGGTGCCAGAGGATCAGCCGCACCAGACCCACGGAATCCTGCTGATCACGGCGGACAAGGGTATGGCAGGCGCATACAATCAGGAAGCCATCCGTGTGTGCGAGGAATGCATGGCAAGACATCCGCAGACGAAGATTTTCATCATCGGTGAATACGGACGGCAGTATTTTCTGAGTCATAAGCTGCCCTATGTGCAGGATTTTCTGTATTCAGCGGCGCATCCCCGGCTGACCGATGCCAGAAAAATCTGCGCGGAGCTTCTGGAGCATTACGACAGCAAAAAGCTCGACGAGATCAGCATTATTTACACCGACTACATCGGCACAAAGCCGGGCGTGGCCAAGCGCATCAAGCTGCTGCCGCTTACGCAGACGGAGTTTTCGGGGGAAGATGCCGGAATGACCAATACGGAAAGAGAATTTCTGCCGGATCCCGATACGGTGCTTGACGGAATCATTCCGAGCTACCTGATGGGATTTATCTACGGATGCCTGGTGGAGAGCTTCTGCAGCGAACAGCAGGCGCGTATGACGGCGATGAAGAGTGCAGGTGACAATGCCGAGGATATGCTGAAAACGCTTCGCGTGCAGTACAACAAGATTCGGCAGGCGTCGATTACCAACGAGATGATAGAAATAACGGCAGGTGTCCGTGCATTAAAACGCCGCCACAAGCCTGATTCGGGAGAAGATCAAGATGGAAACGAATGAATTAAAACAAAATACAGGCACGATCGTCCAGATCACCGGACCTGTGGTGGATGTGAAGTTCACAAAGGAAACTCTGCCGAAAATTAAAGAAGAGCTTTTTGTGACCTGTAAAGGAGAATGCCGTGCCATGGAGGTCGTACAGCATATCGGCGGATTTGTCGTGCGCTGTGTCATGCTTGGCGCAAGCGAAGGGCTTTGCAGAGATATGACGGTGTATGCCACCGGTTCGCCGATTTCGGTTCCTGTCGGCGAAGCAGTTCTCGGCCGTGTGCTGAATGTCCTCGGCGAGCCCATCGACGACGGCGCGGAGATTCCCGCGAACTGTGAGCGCAAATCCATCTACCGCCCCGCACCCGATTATGCCGACCGCTCCGATGCCGAGGAAATCCTCGAAACAGGCATCAAGGTTATCGACCTGCTTGCGCCTTATACCAAAGGCGGCAAGATCGGTCTGTTCGGCGGCGCAGGTGTCGGCAAAACGGTGCTGATTCAGG
>JAFUPC010000093.1 GCA_017481495.1 Clostridia bacterium | reverse complement strand
TGTCTCTCATTGTGGTATAATATCCTCGCTTTCCTGTTGGTATTGTTTGGCGATTATATTATACATGAAAGCAGTGAACCGTTCAATACCTTTCGGTAAAGAACGGTTCGTTTTTTTGTGGGGCTTAATGCGACAGCCCCAAAAATATCTCCCAAATTAAAAGTTTTTGAGGAGGGGTCTGGGGAGGAGCTTTTCCCCAAAAAGTTCTTCCCGGTTATTTTATACCACCGGCATCGCCGTCAACCGATGACGGGCAAAGCTGTCATCCGCAGGTCTGTACAGCCGTAGGGAATCAAGTCGAGGACTTCCGGCGCACCGAGGGGTTCGCGGGAGGCGGGGAGCTTTGCCGCAACAAAAGCAAAACCGGGTTCGCATCCCCAGTCGATGGGGACGAGCGGAACGGAGATCGTCACGGGGGGACGTTCGGCACAGAAGACGGGCGTGTCGGAAGAGAGAACGCCGTTCATGCGGAACGATGCTTTGTCCAAAACCGCGCCGTCGAACGCATAACCCCAGCGGGTGGTCGGATAAAGGAGCCAGTCGCAGTAAGGCGCTTTGCGTTCCACACCATTGCGGACGTATTCTTTTTTGATCCACTGCGTGCCAATGGGAAGCGAATACAGAAGCGGGCCGCGGTTGATGCACTTTAAGTCTTCGTATCCGGCATCGTCAAGGGTGACGGCAAAGCCAAACGAGACGGAGACCGTCTGCTCGCCGTCCCAGACACGGCGCACGGAAACGACACTTCCTGGTGTGACCGCTTCTCCGTCCACAGTTGCGGACACTGCAAAGCCGGGAATGCGGATGTCAAGGGAAAATTCGACGGGCGCGGCGGGCGTAACACGGTAGACAACGGAATCCCGGAACGGATAGCCGCCCTCGCACGCAACGCGCACGGGAATGCTGTGTATCGTTACACACGCGACAGTCGGAACAGGAGATGCCGAAAATACCGCATCATCGTTCTTCATGAACGCGGAAAGCGCGAATTTTGGCCAGCCCTGCGGCATATTGGCGGTACAGCAGCCGTAGTTCGGTTCCAGACCGAACGTGTTCGCTTCCGCGCCGTTCGTGCCGAATACGGAGAAACCGTTGCCCTCCGGTGCGCAGGCGATCTGGTTGATCTGCTGGTCGTACTGATGCGACCACATATCGCGGGAAATCGTCGCGGGGAGCGCGTTGAACGCAAGCCGTTCCAGAAGATCGCCCCAGTAGGTGTCGCCGGTGATCGCCAGGAGCCACTCGTCGGAGTACATCGCTTCGACAACGCCGCACAGCTCCGTCCCTTGGATGGGCGCACGGCCGGCAAGACATTCGTCACCTGTAAAGTGACCAGTCGCCATGCCGTGATACTGCATCAGCGTTTCATACAAGTGCTTGGACGCAAGAGAGTTCACAGTCCCCACGTCATCGGCGTTGCCGATGACAGCACGTTTCTGCCAGAGCGTGTCCGCTTTGAGTGCCATCGACAGGTTGACGACATGGGTGTCCCACTGCCACTTGCGTTCGGGAAGCTTGTAGGCTTCAAATTCTTCATCGATGAGTTTGTTGTAATCCTTGCCCTGTGCGTGGAGCAGGTCGCAGTAGTCGAGAATCCAGTCCTCGTGCGTGCGTTCATAAAGCCAGTATGCGGCGATCAGTCCCTCAAACCAGCGGTAGCGTCCCCAGTCAAACAGCGGATGTTCGCCGAGATGTGTCATTGCCTGCCGGAGCGCACGGGAAACAGCACGTTCCACGGTTTCGGCTTCGGCGGGTTCCGCATCCGCGTAGACGACGAGCACCTTTGTGATGAGCAGAAGCGCCCACATATCGTATCCGGCGCGATTTTCATCGTCGCACGGGCAGATCCAGCCGTCTTTCCGCTGTCCTGCGAGAATGGCGTGGATATACTTTTTGGCACGCGCGATCATATCTTCATCACGCAGAAGATACGCAAGCGGAATGAAGCCGTCCAGCCAGTACGGCACGCGCTCCCAACCCTCGCACGTTCCGCCGATCCAACGGCTGTCGCGGACGTCGGGCCAGATCCTGTCAAGATTGCCCGCAAGCCCCTCGGCTTCTGTTTTCAGCTGGGTATAGAGCCACCCTTTTGGCTGTACCTCGGCGGGGGTGAGAAATTCGTATTTGTTTTTGATGATGGTTTTTGACATGATATTAACATCCTTTCGATGGGATGGAAATGGAGGATGATGGCGGTATGGTCATTTACACCCCATACAGTCTCCTAATCGAATGCAGAAAATACAGCATACACGACGAATACCACTGCGAGCACTGCGACGGTTTGCCGGTGAGGGGGTGCAGTTCCTGACCGAACTGAGTCGTTTCACTGTGCGACCACGCGGAGACCCAGCGGCGCATCAGCTCTTCCATTTCGGCGGTGCGGCCGAGCGCGGGCATCCAGCGCATGGAGCGCAGGGCAGTCAGACCCTGGGAATAGAACCCCCACGAGTTTCCGGGGAGATTCTGTACCCAGTGCGGGTCGGCGGAAGAGACGGCGGGAAACGGGTACGGCGTCCAGAATTCGTTTTCGTTGTGGAGATAACGGTCAAAGACTTTGTTTGCCAGTGTCGGTTCCATGACGCCCTCGGAGATCACGTTCGTAATGGAGATGGAGCGGATCTTCCGCATTTCCCCGTGCTTGTCAACGTCGTAGAAGAACTGGTCATTCTCGTCCCAGAGAAGCTCAAACATCCGGCGGCGGACAGCTCCCCCTTTTTCCCGCCAGTCAGCAGCTTCCCCCGGTTTTCCGAGCAGCTCCGCCATTTTCGCAAGTGCCATGTGGTTGCCGTAGAAGCACGCATTCATGTCGGGCGCGAGCATTGGCAGGACATCGGAGTCGGTCGGTGGGACATCGGCATCCTGTCTGACACCGTTTACCGTGTGGTTTCCGTGATGTTTGAATCCGTCCCACGCAAGGCGCGCGGAGTTGTCGTGACCCGTGTCATAGCCGCAGAACATTTCGATGAGTCCCGTTTTCATCGTCATACGCTTGTCATAAAGCCAGCCGACCCAGCGGGAGACCGCGTCGTAGCATTCGGTGAGGAACGCACCATCGTCTGGATTCTGTGCGATGGCTTCCAGGCAGACACTGCCCACGGACACGCATTCCTGTGTCTGACCGTAGCCGACCTCGTTTGCCCAGATGTAGCAGGGAATCTGCCCCGCCGCCGTCTGCTTTGACAAGAACAGCCGGATGTGGTTTTTGGAAACGTCGTGCTCGTCCGGCATATAATCCGCCCACGAAACACCGTCGTAAAGATGTTCCGTCCAGACACCGGGATAGGTGTCGGAGATGAAAAAGACATTGCCCTCCGATCCACCCCACCGCCGCAGATGGTGATCATAAATGCGCGCGAGAATGCGCTCTTTCTGCTCGTGCAGAACCTCTTTTGTCGGGCTAGGATATTCCGTCATAGGAATAAAACCTCCTTTTATGAATCTTTGATTTTCATCTTCAGTTCACGCACGACCCCAAGTCCAATGGGCAGTGCGATAAAGAACGACAGGATGTCCGCCATCATTTGCGCAAGCTCAAGACCAGGGAGCGCATCGCCCACAAGCGCGCGTGTGATGAGCGGCATTAAAAAGACCATCGGAATGAAGACAAGCCCTTGGCGTGTCATGGCGACAATCGTCGCACGGACGGTCATGCCGATGTTCTGCAGCATCATATTGCACATGACGGTCCACGACAGAAGCGGCATCACGACGAGCTGTGCGCGGAACGTGTACGCGGCGATTTCCGCCGACAGCGGCGTACTTCCGGCGACAGCACCCGTGATGGGTTTTGCAAACACGAAGAACAGCGCGGCAAGCACGGTAAGTGCTGCGGCGGAGACCTTAACGCAGAAGAAATACGCTTCCAGCACGCGGTCATACCGTTTTGCGCCGTAATTGAAGCCGCAGACCGGCTGAAAGCCCTGTCCGAAGCCGATGAGCGCGGAGGAGAGGAACATCGTGATTTTGGAAACGCCGGTCATCGCCGCCTGCACCGCATCAATGGTCACGCCGTCCAGCAGAAACAGTCCGACCGCGTGGTTTAAGCAGGCGGTGGAAACGCTTGCCAGTCCCTGTCTTGCAAGGGAGGGCAGACCGCCCTGCACAATGCCGGAGAAATACCGCAGATCAATGCGATTCGGCTGGATGCGGATGGCATCGCTTTTGTACAGTCCGATGCACAGAAGAACGAAGCTCAATATCTGGCTGATTCCCGTTGCCAGCGCCGCACCTGCAACGCCCATACCCGCACCGATGGGCATCGTGATCATGCCGCCGAAGATGACGTCGCCCGGCGCATAAATGAACAGCGGGTCAAGAATCAGATTGAATACCGCACCCGCGGTCAGACCGACCATTGCAAACATCGCGTTTCCCTGCATCCGCAGCTGGTTGTTGATGACAACAGCACCCGTCATGAACGGACACGCGACGAGGATCCAGCGCATATAGTCCACGGTCGCCGCGATCGTTGCATCGGTTTTCGCACCGAGCAGAACGGCAAGCGGACGGGTGAAGCACAGCCCCACAACGCCGATAACAAGTCCCGACAGCACCGCATAAAAAAAGCCTGTGGATGCCATCGTTTCCGCATCCTTTGCATCCTGCCGTCCGAGTGCGCGGGAGATATAGTTGCCTGAGCCGTGTCCGCAGAAGAAGCCGAATGCCTGGATGATGGACATCAGGGGGAGTGCCACGCCGACCGCCGCGACCATCGAATCATTGGCAAGCTGTCGGACGAACAGCGTATCGACCAGGTTGTAAAAGGTGGTGACGAGCATCGAAATGATTGTCGGCACGGCAAGCCGCAGAACGAGCGGCTTAATCGGCTCCGTTGTCATGCGGATGAATTTTTCGTTTGCTTGGGTCTGTGCGGGCATGAGGGGGTCCTTTCTTTGGTGGTGGAGTGGGGTGGTGAGAGGGTAATGCTGTCAACTTAAGGATTGAGGCACGTCTTTCTCTGTGTTTGTAGGGGCAGCAACATGGTTTCGCTTTGCGAAACCTTTCGCCCGCGATCACCGTGCAACGGTGATCGTCACCGCTACGCGGTGACATATGATAAATCTTTCATGGTGCGAAAAATTTTCAGATCTGCGGGAGCCTAATAGGCTCCCCTACACACATAGCAAATGTCATCCTCCTGAATTTATCTGTTATTTATCCGTTACTTCCCATATTTACTGTACTTTCCGTACTTTCCGTATCCGTACCCATACCCATATTTCGCAGACATACTGCCTTTGTCCGTGATATTGAGCACGAATCCGAGCATTTCCGTTCCGGCGGCGGACAGCTGATGCACCGCATCGTAGATGCGGGACGTGAACACATAGTCCTGTCTTATAATGTAGAGAATCGCATCCGCACTGCGGGCAAGTGCTGTCGTATCGGAAACGAGCGCGACAGGCGCAGTATCGAGCAGAATGTAATCGTACACCCCGCGCAAAGAAGCAAGAAGCGTATCCAGGTTGTCCGTGCCGAACAGCTCCGCGGCGTTGGGCGTATAGGATTCGGACAGGAGGACGTGGAGCGTGCTTCCCGGCAGAACGCCGATGGCATCGCGCAGAGAAACCTTGCGGCGGAGCACAGCGGCAAGTCCGGGCGTTTTTCCCTGATAGCCGAGATGGCTTTTGAGTGCCGGCTTGCGCAGGTCGCAGTCGATGAGCAGAACCTTTGCTCCGGAGGCGGCAAGCGACAGACCGAGATTGATGGATACCGTCGATTTGCCCTCGTTTCCGGAGGTGGAGGTCAGCATGATGACCTTCGCGCCGTCCGCGGCGTCCCGGACGGAAGATGTGCCGGGCGTGCCGGGCACGCCGGTTTGTGCGCCGACCTTTCGGGTGCGGGACGGCACCGCGGCGCAGAGCCGCTTCACATCATGCCGCAGGGTGCGCATCGCTTCATAAAACGTGGGATTCAGATACGGCTCCCGCAAATCGTAGATGCCGCTTTCCTTGCGCATATTCCGGTCGGCAGGCATCGCGGTCGGGATGCGGGCAAGACACTTGCCGTGCAGTTTGTCCTCAATCCCCTGCGCATTGACAATGGTCAGGTCAAGCACCGCGTACAATACGAGCATCGCGCAGAACAGCGCCGCGCCGGCAATAATGCCCTTTACCGCCGCGCCTCGGATGTCCATTGCATTTTCCGGCACCGTCGGCAGTGCCGGCTCCGTGATGAGGTGCAGCTGGGTCGCACCGATGACCATTTCGGCGATCTCCGGATACAGCCGCAGGGTGGACTGCATCACGTCATATGCCCGCTTCGCATCCTCGCTTTTTACGGTCAGAGTGATCAGATTGGTGTCCTCAACGGCAGAGGCGCTCACGGATGCACCGAGCGTGTCGATGCCGAGATCGTCCCGGATGAGGTCCATCAGTTGAGACGATGACAGAATGGACGGAAAGGATGCCGCCATCTGCCTTGCTGTGGTGATATTGTAGAAATTCGTGGTAGCGGAGACGTCCACGCTGACGGTCATGATGGTTTCACACTTGTAACTCGGCGTGTAGGAGGTCACTTCGTGTACGCACATCACCCCTGCGCACAGACTGCACAGGATGAGAATCATAAAATAGAACCGGCGGAATGCGGAGCGGATATGATAAAACAGCAAACCAAGGTCGATCAGCTGCGGAGGATTCTCCGTGTCGGGTGCGGAGGATGCCGTGTCCGTTTTCATTCTGCCGCCCGTTCCCATGTAAGAATCTGCATTCTCTGCGCGGGTGCGGCCTCTCTGGCGTTCGTTTCCGGTCATGACGGTGTTCCTCCTTTCATGGTTATGTTTCCGTCAGCCGGATATGTTCCGGCGGTCGTATGCGTTGCGGTGGCGCGGCTGTCACCATAACCGTAACCGTAGCCTGTACCCGAACCGTATTTTTTCGCGCCTGCATTTCCATAACCGTAGCCATAACCGTAACCGTATCCGTAACCATATGCGGTGCGGGAGCGGTATTCGCGGTTGTAGATTGTGCCGAGCAGGGGTGCTTTCGCCGTGCGGAGACGGGTAACGGTCGCGCGCAGGTCGTCAAGCGGTGCGCAGTTTTCCCTGACGACAAGCAATGTCGCATCTGCCATATCGGCGATTTCTTGCGCATCGGCAAAGATACCCGCAGGCGGCGTGTCAATGAGAATGTAATCAAACAGGTCGCCGATGACGCTGCACAGGTGCCGGATGCGGTCGGAGCTGATAAGATCGCCAACTCCGGGTGTCGGGGTGTCCGTGAACAGTAAGAACACGCCTGTGGTCGTACTCTGGTACAGCTTCCACGGTTCCAGCTTGGGGTCGGTGCGCACACCGTCGGAGTGGTGGAAGTCCGGTTCCGCATCACCGAACAGACGGTACTGGGTCGGATTGCGCAGATCGGCGTCGATGAGCAGGATGTTTTCGTGTTTTTTGGCAAGGGCAATGGCGAGATTGGCACTGACCGTCGATTTGCCCTCGTTTTCGGTCGTGCTGGTGACCATGTAAATTTTGTGTCCGTGCTTTTCGCGGTCGCGTTCCAGAACCGCGCGGAGCCGCAGAACGGATTCCGTGTAGGCAAACCCGGTCGTAAGATCTGATATGAGCTTCGGCTTCTGCGCCGCTTTTCCCGGAAAAATCGTTGCCCGGATGCGCTGGACAAGCGAGCCGCCCAGACGTTCTTCGGGGATCGTGCCGAGCACGTCCTCGTGCATCACGCGGCGCAGATCCCGCCGGGTACGCACCGTGTCGCGCATCAGCGCGGCAAACACCGCAAGCCCCACCCCAAGAATGCCGCCGAGCACAAATCCGAGCTTTGCCGCGTGACCGGCACCCGCGCTCCCAGTCGGAAATTCCGGCATCCGGGGCGCATCGTAGACGGTGACGATGGCATTTTCCGCGACAAGCGACTGGATCTCAAAGAAATTGTCAAGCACGGTACCGATCAGGTCATATGCGGTTTTCGGGGAGGATGCGGTGACATACAGCGTCAGCAGGTTGGTATCCGGCACAACGGAGACGGACACCATGCCGGGCATGGACGACAGTCCCATATCGGCGGCAACGACCGCGCCCATCGCATCGCTGGTCAAGAGTTCATCAGCGGTTTCTGCCAGGTCAATGGCGGCAGAGAGGTTGTTGTAGGCGTTGTTGACGGAACCGCGCACGGAGACGAGCAGGGTCGCGGTCGTCGAGTAGACGGGTGTATAGGTCACATCCTTGTACAGATACGCGCCCATGCCGAGTATCCCGGCGATGAGCAGGATATTCACCCACTGCCGCAGGACATCGCGGATGAGGTAATGGAAATTGAGGTCGGATAAGCGGATTTCTTTCATTCTGCCGGTTTCGTCTCCTTTCCTGTTCCGGTATTGTCATGACGGGATGCTTCATAAGCACCGCCGAGGATGACACCGTGATATTTTTCGTAATCCGGGATATGTGTTTCCGCTTCCGCAAGAAATGCAGGGTTGCGGTGATGTTCGTAATACCAGTTTTTGACAAGTTCCAGGTCACGGCGGTACTTTTCGACCTCCATCGCGCAGACACGCATGAGAAGCAGTCTGTCCGGCGAGACCATCAGAACATCACCGCAGTCAACCGCATCCTCTTTCAGAAACGCATAATCCAGCAGAGCGATGCTGCGCCAGATCTCAAATTCCGCGATCACGACACCCATGTCGCCGTAAATGTCCTTGCGGGCATCGGGATAAGCTGCGGCGAGCCGGTCATAATCCCCGGCGGAGATCACAAGGTCGATGTCCGCGCCGGATTTTCGCAGACCGTAATATTCCATCGCCATGCCGCCGATGACAAGCGGCGGTGATGCAAAATGCAGACCGCATTCCCCCATCCGGCGGACGACGGTCTCAATGACAGGATGTATCATCGGGTTCCCTCTCATTCCACGACAACAGTCAGATATGTCGTCCCCGTCACGCCCGCGCTGTTTTTGACGGTATACGAAACGATATACTGCCCAGCAGTCTCCATATCAAGGTCGGTGTGAACAGTCACGTCCGCCGGGGACAATGTTTCCCCCGGAATGGCGGAAGATACGGACAGAATCAGGTCTTTTGGCGAAAATGCCACACCGCGCGCGGCATAAACGATGTAATCGGACAGCGTGACATACGGCACGGACGACAGCGACGACACAACGGGAATGTAAATGGTCACGCGGGAGGTCGTCTGCGCGGAATTGGCAACGCTCAAAGTCATCTCGCACGCGCCCAGCTCCGTCGCGCCAAGCACATAATTGTCAATGCGGATATGCTCCGACAGATCGCCGTCCAGCACGTCAACAGCACCCACCGCGGAAACAGCGTCGCTTAAATTCATCGTGGTGTAACGCAGACCCTCGGAAAGCGAAAATTTCGGGCCGGTATAATCGGTGTAGGCGATGCGGCGTTTGCCCTTGGTCACGTTGCCGTCGCTGTCGCAGACCGCATAGGTCACGGTGCGCACGTTGTCCGCATCAAACGCGGAAACGGATTCCAGCACCACGGATGCAGTCAGGTCGCCGTCTTTTCCGTCCTGCGCAGTGACACCGGACAGGAGTGCCTCCTCTCCCACGGAGGAGGAAATGAGCCACGGTTCTTCACCCGCATCGGGATTGCCGCCCGCAATCGTCAGCACGGGAACATCGGCATCGCCCGCGCCATCGTTTCCTGCAAAAAAGTAATAGCCGCAGAACACGCACAGGCAGAGACAGAAGACCGCCAGAAGCGGTTTGTTTACATATTTCAAAAATGACACGGTATCGGTTCCTTTCGGGTGTTTCGTTTCATTTTATGACCATAACTTTCGCTGTGCGAAAGCTTCCTTTCTTGGGGAATTGTGGGTGGTTTTGCGTAGCAAAATCTTTGCATGAAGTGCAAAGAAAGCCACAAAACCCGTCTGAAAATTTATTTTCAGACTTCAAAACGGAATGATCTCCCCCTGCTCCGGCCGCTCTCCGCGCAGAAGATGTCCCGGATTGATCTTCAGAAGCAGATCGGCGCACCGCTCGCCGGCGATCTGCGTCAGATAACGGTGGAGGGTGTCGAGCTTCGGCGTGCGGTAGTCGGAATGATGCGCATCGCTTGCGGCACAGTGGATAAGCCCGTGCGAGAGGAGCATATGCGCAGTGTCGCAGATCTCGTGCCCGAACGCACCGAGCAGAGAGTCCTTGTTCACCTGCATGACACAGCCGCTTTTCACCCAGTCGTAGATGGCACGCGGGTCGCGCGCGGTCATGCGGTAGCGTTCCGGATGCGCAAGCACAGGGGTCAGCCCCGCATCGTTGACACAGGACAGCGCATCGCGCACTGTCTCCGGCCGGACATCAAACGGAAATTCGATCAGGAGATACTGCGACCCGGCAAGCGGCAGAAGCTGTCCCGCGTTCAGCCGATCGGGCATTTCCGATGTGTAATAGATCTCCGCCCCGTACCCGATGCGCAGAGGAATGCCTGCGGCGTGAAGTGCCCGCCAGAAGTCCGCATAACGCCGGTGCATTTCCCGGCTCCAGTAATTGTGCGGCAGTCCCGGCGCACCAACGTGCGGTGTCAGGACAAGATATTCCGTTCCGCTCTCATACGCCGCGCGCGCCATTTCGACACTTTCCTCCATGTCATGCGCACCGTCGTCCGCACCCGGCAGGATGTGGGTGTGAATATCGACCATGTCCGGGACTCCCTTCCACAGATATGTTCGATAACCTGTCACCGGCTATTGAAATTGGTATGTTTTCCGGATAGTTTCCCGGTCAAAACGTGGTTGTCGAACAAATCTAATAAATACATTCATTTTATTATACCACAAAATCTGCAAAAAGTAAAGCAGATTGCGGAAAATTCGGCGGGTTTTGCGCGGTTTTACAGATGAGATTTGTCGGAAAATAAAAGGATCCGCACAGTGATGGGCAGCGTGCGGATCTGTGGGGGGATTTTGGGATGGATGGTAGCGGGACGGGATGATGAGAACTTAAGGGCGACGATGGAGTTTTGGCAAGGCGTACCTGTCGACTTTTCGTTATTTTTTCTGGAAAAAACATCATTATCGCCTTTAAGTTGGCAACATAGCTCCACAAAATCTTCCGATTAAAGCGCGATAAACAAACGCCAAATCAACCGCGGACACGCCCCTCATATCCTCCACAACGCTTCACAGCTTGTGGAGACCCCGCAGGCACCGGCGGAGAGCAGGGTCATGACCTGTTCTTTGGTCTCGATCAGACCGCCGGCGATGACGGGGAGGGAGAGTTTTTTCGCAAGGCGGCCAACAACAGGAGTGATGAGACCGGGCATCAGCTCAATGCAGTCGGGCATAATCTGCGACACCGTCCGCATGACGGTCTCCTCCGCCTGGGAATCCACAACAAAAAAGCGCTGGACGGTCAGAAAACCGGCGTCTTTTGCGCACCGGATGACACCGGAACGGGTGGAGATGATGCCGTCGGCGGCGGTTGTTGTTTTCAGAAACTGCATTGCGGCAGCATCGGGGTTCAGACCGTCGATGAGATCCGCGTGCAGAAAAACGGTCATTCCGGCATCCTTTGCCGCGGCGGCGCGGGAGGCGACATCGGCGAGGGTCGCGTGCAGTATAAAAACGATTTCGGAGGAGATGCCGTTGTCCGACAATAAAGACAGACCGGATGACCGACGGACGGCGGCGATGACGGGGGCGCATTCCAGAAGCGCGGAGATAGGAGCGGGGGTATTTTTCATGGACAGACTCCGTTCTGATTCACTTTTTTCCCAATAATTATACCATGAAGCGACCGGATTGTCAATTATTTTTATAACAACTTGAAATGTTCATACATTTCTGCTATACTAGATATATATTTCCGGCAAACCGCAAGGAGGGAGAACACAATGATGCTTGCCGCACTCGGCGACATTCACGGCAACTATACCGCCCTTGAAACAACGCTCACATGGGCAAAGGATAACGGCATCACCCACCTTGCGTTCCTTGGGGACTATGTGACAGACTGCCCGTATCCCCGGCGCACGATGCGGCTTCTGTACGAGGCGCAGAACGCATTTGAAACGGTCTTTATCCGCGGGAACCGGGAGGATTATATGCTCAGGCTTGCGGCAACCGCCGACACATCACCCGGCGATACGCTTCCCGCGTTTTACGGCTCGCGGATGGGGAACATTTTCTCGACCTACGCTCATCTGTCCCCCGACGACATCGCGTTTTTTGCCGCTTTGCCCATCAGCACCCGCGTGGAATACGAAAACGCCCCCGCGCTTCGGCTCTGCCACGGGTCTCTCGACAACAACCGAACCGTCGTCCGTCCGGACAGACCGTCGATGGCGGAAACGCTCGCCGCACTCGACACGGATTTTTTGCTCTGCGCCCACTCCCATCTGCAGTTTTTGTACCGCGACCCGAGGACGGGCAAGACCGTCATCAACGGCGGCTCGGTCGGTCATCCGTGCAGAGAGAAAACGACGAACGCGGAATTTGTCGTTTTGACACCGGAAAACGGCACCTGGACGGCGCAATTGCATTCCCTGCCCTACGACATCCGGGCGGCGGTACGCGATTTTGACGGCAGTGATTTTCTGCGGGAAGCGGGTGTCTGGGCGCGGGCGGTGAGACAGACTTTATTGACGGGAAAAAACATGACCTACGCCGTGCTTGTGACCGTTGCCCGTCTGCGGACGGAACAGCATCTGCCAGACAATCTGTCTCCGACGGAAGAAGAACCACTCTGGGAGGCGGCGGCAGAGATCCTCGGTATCCCGTAAAAAGAAAGGAAAAAACGGAACATACCATGAAACTGATCGCAAGTGATTTTGATGGAACCTTATACAGAAACGGGGAAATTTCCGCCCGTGACCGCGCCGCCATTGAAGCGTGGCAGGCCGGGGGCAATCTGTTCGGCATTGTGACCGGACGCGGGGCGGATATTCTCGATACCGCACACAGGCTCGGCATTGCGCTGGATTACGCCATTGCGTACAACGGTGCGCTGGTGCTCGACCGGGACGGCGGCGTTTTATACGAAGATGTCTTTCCGCGCGGTCTGGCGCGGGAGTATTTTGATTTCGCATATGCCGGAGAATTCCGGTTCCAGGAGCGGTACGGTGCGGACATTGTCCCCGACGACACGACCCCGGAGCATCAGATTGCCCTGCTTCTGACGGACGATGCGCAGGCGGTCGCTCTGACCGCACTTCTCAACGAACACTTTTCCGGCCGTCTGTCCTCGTTTTCCAACGGCTGGTGGATCAACACCGTGAAATGGGGCACAAGCAAAGCGACCGGCATCCGCCATTTTGCCGATCTGCGTGGGATTGCGGATGCGGACATTTTTGCGGTCGGCGACTCGTTCAACGACCTGCCGATGCTCACCGCGTTCGATGGGTATGTCATGGCATCCGGCCATCCGGATATGCGGAATTATGTCCGGAATGTCTGTGAGGATATTGCGCATCTGACGGAGTTGGCGAATCGCTGAACGGTTTTATAATATTACAGAAAAATCCCATGCGTTTCCGGTCAAACGGAGTGGCACGGGGATGTTTTTATGGATTTTAAGGATATTGCCAACATAAGGGACGAGGAACCGCCTTTTCTGTGTTTGTAGGGGCGCCCATTGGGCGTCCGTAACATATCGGTAGATGTCGAAATATAATGAAAAATAACATTGGTATATGTTTTTCAAACGATATCGACAGCATGTCGTTTGGTAACGGACACCCAATGGGCGCTCCTACAGAGTTAGAGATAGCGCGTTCCCATCCCTTAAGTTGACAGCATCACCCTACACGATATGGGATGCCCCGTTCCTCAACCCTTCTCCGCCAGCACGTCGATCCCGCTCTGATACGATGGCATCAGCTGCAATTTGAACAGATTCCGGACGTGCCGCGCATCGATATTCGCTTTCACGTCGGGGTCTTCGCAGATGCCTTCGCGGATATAGCGGTCGAGAGTCGCATAGGTGAAGCCGAGATTGTCTTCGTCGGTCTTGCCGCAGAGACCGTCAATCGGTACTTTGTCCACAAGAACATCGGGCAGACCGCACGCGCGCGCGACCGCCTTGACCTCCTGCACGGTCAGGTTGGACAGAGGTGAAAAGTCTCCCGCCGCATCGCCGTACTTTGTGGAGTAGCCGACCCAGTCCTCGGAGAGGTTGCAGGTGTTGGCAACGCGGCCGTTGAAGCTCTGCGCGTAGAGATACAGCGTCGTCATGCGCAGGCGCGGGCCGAGATTCATCGTGGACTGTGCGGACAGTTCACTGCCCGTGACGGCTTCGTACTGCACTTTCATTGCCGCATACGCATCCTTGATGTTGAACACATAATGGCGGATGCCGAGGTGCTTGACCAGAAGCTCCGACATATCAATGTCGAACTGCTCACCGTTTGGCATCAGAATGCCGATGATACGGTCAGCACCCAAGGCTTCCACGCACAGTGCCGCAACACAGGACGAATCCTTGCCGCCGGAGATGCCGACGACGGCGTTGCAGCCTTTTCCGTTTTTATCAAACCAGTCGCGGATCCACGCGACCACCGCATCCTTTGTTTTCTGTGCATCAAATGAATATGGCATAATCGTTTTCTCCCAAAGAAATGTTTATCGTTTCACATATGATGGTGTATCGTTACACACCGATGACGGTTTCCCGGCTTACAGCTGGCAGGCGATCATATCCTCATACGTCTCGCGGCGGACAGCAAGAGTATCCTTTCCGTCTGCGATCATGACGATAGGCAGTTTGGGAATGCAGTTGTAGTTGGACGCCATTGCGTAGTTGTAAGCACCCGTGACGAGAACGGCGAGGATGTCGCCCGCGTTGGGCTTAGGCAATAACATATTTTCCCCGATGAGGTCGCCCGATTCACAGCAGCGGCCGGCAACGGTACAGGTGAAATCCGCTTCCTCATCCGCGCGGTTGGCAAGAAGCACAGTATATTTTGAACCGTACAGCGCATAACGGGGGTTGTCGGTCATACCGCCGTCGATGGCGGCATAACTCTTGTAGCCGGTGATGGTCTTGACATTCTGCACTTCATAGAGTGTCACACCCGCATCGGCGACCAGGCTTCTGCCCGGCTCCATCAGAATCTGCGGCATCGGATAACCGGTCTCCTCACAGATTTTATGCAGATGCGCACCGACCAGCCGCAGGGTGTCGTCGATGTCAATATACGGGTCGGACTCGACATACCGCACACCGATACCGCCGCCGAGGTTCAGAACCTTTGCCGTATACCCGTACTTGTCGCGCAGACCGACCATAAACGTCAGCATCAGATCCGCCGCATCGCAGAACGGCTTTTCATCAAAGATCTGCGAACCGATATGGCAGTGGAAGCCGCACAGCTCGATGCCCGCCTGGGAACGCGCGTAGTTGAAAATTTCCTCCGCCTGTCCCGTTGCGATGGCGGAACCGAACTTGGAGTCCACCTTGCCCGTGTTCACCGCATCAAAGGTGTGCGGGTCGATGCCGGGCGTGATGCGCAGAAGCACCTTCTGCATGATTCCCTTTTCTTTGGCATAATCGGAGATCCGCGCAAGCTCGGTCTTGTTGTCCGCAACAAAATAACCGATGCCCGCATCCATTGCGTAACGGATATCCGCCATCGTTTTTGCGTTGCCATGGAAATAGATGTCGGCAGGGTTCATACCAGCGGAAAGCGCGATATAAAGTTCCCCGGGCGACACGACGTCCACCGCCATGCCCTCCTCCTTTGCCAGCCGGTAAATGCCCTTGAACGACAGCGCCTTGCTTGCGTACAGGGGACGCGCCTCGGGCGAGAAATATGTTTTCATTGCACGCTGATAGGTGCGGCATTTTTCGCGCACACGGGTCTCGTCAAGCAGGTACAAGGGTGTGCCGTACTTCTTTGCAAGTTCTGCCGTATCGGCACCGCACAGGGTCAGATGATGGTTTTCGTTTACGGATAAATTTGAGTGAAGCATAAGATTCCTCTTGTTTTTTTAATGGGTATCGTGGTATTCCGTGAAATATGCGATGATCTCTTCGTAGCGCGCGTTGATGGTCTTCTGGTTCTTTTCAATATACGACTCAACATTCGTATCCTTTTTCTGCACCAGTCTTGCGGGGATGTAGCCCGCACCCTCAAAGCCGTCGTAGACAAAGCCCATGTCGATGACACGGCCGTTCATGACAAGGTCGATCATCTCCAGTGTTTCTTCGTCGCGCGCATACTTGTCCTTGAGTGCCGTTTCGTAATACGCCGGAACGACCTGCTTGTAGCTTTCCGCGTTCAGGGCTTCCGCAACGATGCCGATGAGTTCAAGGTCCGCGGCGGTATTCGGGACAGCCAGAATGGGCGCACTGCCGGAGGAATAGGTGTAGTAGTTCGACTGTTCTTCATTCCACTTCGGAAGCGGCAGAATGCCGAAGTCGTCTTCCATGTCGCGCAGCCAGGAAGCATCCCGGAACATACCGAAATGGAAAATGACATTGCCGTTATAGAACGACGGAAGCTCGGTGTCCGTGAAATCCGTATTGTAGCAGCAGCCGGTGTACGACTCAAAATCCGTGATGAGCGCAGTGATGAAGTCCACCATCTTTTCGGTGCGGTAGGTGATCTCCAGACCGTCCTCCGTGACGGACATCAGCGGGTTGTCAAACGCCCAGTAGAACATATTGACACGGTTCTTGGCATCAATGCAGACACCGTAGAAGTCACCGGAATCTTCCTTGCCGTCCAGGTTCGTATCCTCATAAATGTCCTTGGACAGCGCGATCATTTTCTCATACGTCCACTTTCCCTCGCGGACGAGTTCGTACATATCCGGGAAATCGTAGTTTTCCGCGGCGTCCGTATTGAAATACACGCAGACCGTCTGACCGACACTCATCAGCGCAAAATCGCCGATCGCCATCGGGCAGACCTCGTCATACGAAAGATTGGTTCTGGTCGTTTCCGCCCACCAGGGTTTCGTGAAATCGACGTAGGGAATGTCGTACCAGTTGTGGAAATAATCCTGCAGCGCCAGCGTTCCCGTTGCGATGGAGTCGAGATTCAGCATATCAAACGTATCGTCGCCGGCATTGATGGACTGGATGATGAAGCTTTCACAGGTCGCGTAATCCGCCTGTTCCAGATTTTCCAGCGTGACGTTGAAGCGTTCGGAAACGGTCAGATTGCGCATATAAATGGCATCGTTGACGACATCGCCGTCCTGCTCGGCGAACGAACCGACGTGCCCGTGGTGCAGAATGCGAAATGACTTTCCGCCGAAATCCTTTTCGGGCAGCCCGTCGGAAACCTTCTGACGGGCGGAGAAGAAGTCTTCCTCCTCCGTGACCGCTTCTGTCACAGCGGCAGTGTCGCCGGCGGCGGTATCGGTATTGCCGTAAACATCTCCGGTATCGGCGGAAGAACAGGAAACAAATGCCGACGCGGCCAGTGCCGCGCAGAGGAGCAGGGTTGATGCGGTGGTAATGTGTTTCATGACGGAAACCCTTTCGGTGTACTTATTATCTTGAGATAAAATTACAGCAGGTGTGCTCTCGCTTCCGCGGGATCAATGGGAGCAAGGTCGATGGGTGCGACGTCAAAGACGGTCTTGCATCCGGTGACACCGCGGGCGTGCATCCGGGATGCGGCACGGGCAAAGGCGGCGATAACGCTTGCGGTGAATTCGGGATTGGAATCCAGGGTCAGCTTGTATTCGATGACATGGGTGTTCTCGCCGTCTGCGCCCGTTTTGCCGGAACGGATGACGGTGCCGCCGTGCGGGATGCCCATGTGATGCGCGCGCAGTTCCTCCATCGAAATAAAGTTGACGGTGGTATCGTAGTCGGCGAAATAGTTGGGCATGGTCTTGATGGCAGTCTCGATCGCCGCCTTGTCCGCGCCCTCCTCGGCAACGACGTAGCACTCACGGGTGTGCTTTTCGCGGGTGGAAAGCGTCGGCTGTTCGCCTGCGCGCACCTTTTCCAGGGCTTGGGGCACGGGAACGGTGTACTGTCTTGCATCCAGCACGCCGGGAATACGGCGGATGGCATCGGAATGTCCCTGCGAAACGCCGCGTCCCCAGAACGTATAATCCGCGCCGTCCGGCAGAACCGACATTCCGTAAAGCCGTGCGATGGAGAACATACCGGGATCCCAGCCGACGGAGATCATCGCGATGTGACCGTTTTCCTTTGCTGCCGCATCGACGTTGGCAAAATGCGCGGAAATGTTTGCGTGGGTATCAAAGCTGTCGATGACGTTGAAATCCCGTGCCAATGCCGGTGTCATCTCCGGCAGGTCGGTCGCACTGCCGCCGCAGATGATGAGGACATCGACCTCGTCCTTGTGCTTCGCCGCATCCGCGAGCGGATAAACGGGAACAGTCGGGTCAAGGGTCTTGACGGTTTTCGGGTCACGTCTGGAAAAGACAGCGACAAGCTTCATATCGGGATTCTTCTGAACGGCAAGTTCGGTGCCGCGGCCAAGGTTGCCGTAACCGGCGATTGCAATGCGGATCATTGGTTTTTTTACCTTCTTTTTCTAATTTTAGCTCCCTCCTGAGGGAGGCTCTTTTTACTTACACGTTGCCACAAGGTCGTCCATCGTGTAGATACCGGGCTTCTCGCACTCGGCGAGATATGCGGCGGCAAGGACGGCGCCGTCGGCAAAGACTGCACGGCTGTGGGCTTCGTGCTTTAATGTGATGGTTTCGTTGCCGGTCGTGATGATGACCTCATGTTCACCGACAACGCCGCCGAGCCGCAGGGAGTGGATGCCCACTTCTTCCTTTCTGCGCTTGCCGTTTTCATGTCTGCCGATGACAAATTCGGCTTCCGCGCGGACGCTTTTCACGGCTTCCGCCAACGTCAGCGCCGTTCCGGACGGAATGTCGAGCTTCTGGTTGTGGTGCTTTTCGACAATTTCAATATCCGCATCCGGGAACATACAGACGGCGGTCTTCACAAGGGAAACGAGCGTTGCGATGCCAAGCGACATATTCGATGCGCGGAACACGGGAATCGTTTTCGCCGCCGTTTCAATGAACGCTTTTTCCTCCTCCGTCTGCCCGGTGGTCGCAAGCATGACGGGGATATGGTGGTCCATTGCCCACGAAAGGAGCGGGACGGTGGTCATGTGATTTGAAAAGTCAATGATGCAGTCCGCCGTGACGGTGCAGTCCGCAATTTCCGGGAATGTCGGGAACGCTGCTGTCGCGGGGTGGTCTTTGTAGAAAATATCAATGCCGGCGGCAACGGTGTGACCGGACTTCTCCGCCGCGGTGATGAGGTTCTGCCCCATCCGTCCGGCGGAACCGTGGATGATGAAGTTCATGGTGGTTGTCTCTCCGTTTATCTGCCGTTTTTATACATTGACGCCGTGCCGTCTCATGGCGGTGAGCAGCTTTTCGCGGTTGGCATTTTCCATCGGTGTCAGCGGCAGACGGATGTCGTCGGAGCAGAAGCCCATTGCGTGCATGGCGGCCTTTGCCGGGATCGGATTGACCTCGCAGAACAGCGCGCCAATGAGGTCAAGGTAATCAAGCTGCATCCGGGCGGCTGTCTTGACGTCTCCCGCAAGATACTTTTTGACGATCTGAGAGGTTTCGCCCGGCAGGACGTTGGACAAAACGGAAATAACACCCTTGCCGCCCAGCGACAGAATCGGCACGATCTGGTCATCGTTGCCGGAGTAGACGTCCAGCTTGTCACCGACGAGCGCAATGGTTTCGGCGATCTTGGAAATGTCGCCGTTCGCTTCCTTGATGGCGGCGATCATCGGATGGTCTGCCAGTGCCGCATAAGTCGCGGGCTGGATCGCCACGCCGGTGCGGGACGGGACATTGTACAGAACGAGCGGCTTTGTGGAGGCATCGGCAATCGCTTCGTACATCCGGATTAGACCTTTCTGGGTCGCCTTGTTGTAGTACGGGGTGACGACGAGCATCGCATCGTAGCCGATGTCACACGCAAACTTTGTCAGGTCAATGGCATACGCGGTGTCGTTGGAGCCGGTACCCGCAATCATCGGAACACGACCGGCGGCGCGTTCTGCCGCATAACGGAGAACCTCGCGGTGCTCCTCGTCGGTCAGGGTTGAGCCCTCGCCGGTGGTGCCTGCAATGACGAGCGCGTCAATGCCGGAATCAATCTGCCAGTCGATGAGCCGGCCAAAATTCTCATAATCCACACCGTCGGGTGTCAGGGGGGTAACAAGGGCGGTCGCCGCACCTTCAAAAATGGTCTTTGTCTTCATATTCTCTCAAATAAATCCTTTCCTATATAAATGAAAATGACAGCCGCAGAACGATCGTCCGCAGGCTGTCGAGAAAAATTCCGTTTCGTTTGCTTTGAGGAGTACCGCTCCGTTCCGGAAACCGGAAAACCGCGTTCTGTAACCAGAACGCCGGGAATATAGCGACAGCCGTCAGAATTCCTCTGCGCGAAAAACGCCATTGCTTCTCCGGGAGGGCGGGAGTAAGGGGTAAAGGGAAGGGGATTGGGAAATTTTTCCGATAGCGCTCCGGACAGAAAACCGTTTCTGCCCGACAGTCCGGTCAATGTTCTTGACGGAACCAGGATCCGCCCCGCCGGACGTTTCCTTCGGCAGCCACCCCTTTTACGACTGCCCACGGCTCCGCGTCAGAACCGTATCAGGCAGCCGCGACTTTTGGTAAGCCGCACCTCTATCATTCCTATATAAAATAGTATAACACAGAATGTGCGTAATGTCAATAGGTTTGCAATAAAAAATCCGGTAAAGCGCCGGATTTTCGGGTGGTCTTCGGATATTTCCGGAAAAATGACGGTCAGCGAACTGCATTCACTGCGCGCAGGCGCAATCGACAAGCGACAGAATCTCTTCGTTTCCCTCATTGTCATATGCCGTGACGATGATGCCGTTGTCGTAGGTCATAAGCGTGAAATTCTCTGCGACCTCCGACCATGCGCCGTTGTACTGCGCCATGTAGGCGATGACCGTCGCGGGATAGGACGTGCGCACGGTTTCCGCAATGGATGCGACCGTGGCTTCATCGGTGCCGTCCTTACAGCGGATGACGGCGAAATAATACGGATAATCCTTTCCGCCGAGCGTGGAGAGCACATAATCCTCAATGGCCTCGATCTGCGCATCCTCCTCAATGCCGTAGCTGAACATCAGCGTCAGGTCGGCATCCACATCGTCGGAGGTGACGAAGACCGCATCCGTGAATTCCACCTCTGCGCGCACCGCATCGGCAATCTCGACGGCAGATTTTGTAAGAGAGGTCGCCGGCGCGACGGTGTCCTGCGAGGAAACAGTATCGCTTCCTGTCGTATCCGTCTCCTCCCCGCCGCCGCACGCGGTGATGGCGGTACATAACAGGCACAGCGCAAGCACAGCACCGAGCGTTCTGTATAATTTCATAATCGTGGTTCCTTTCGTTTCGTTCTTTGTGATACGGAGTTCTGTTGCTATTATTATACACAATTTTGTGGGATTTGTAAAGAGATTTCGGGAAATTTTTGCAATTTTACGAAAAACACGGAGAAAAGCCGCTCCGGGAGGGAGCGGCTTGGAGAATTTCTTGGATTGAAAAGAGACGTTCTCTGTGTCTGTGGTACGATGTTTCTGCTAAATCTTTACATTGGCAAGAACGCAAGCAGGACGGTTTACGCGATAAACCTTCCCCAAGGGGAGAGTTTGATGTGCGAACCGTTCAGCCGCTTTTCTCGCAAATGCAAAGATTCAACCCCAAAAAATCATTCCCCTTTGATTGCTTTATAAAAGTGCAGAATATCCATATCCTCATCCATATCAAGCCCGTGGGAGCCGCAGCCGCCGTCGATTTCGTGACAGCCGTGATCCATCGCAAAGCCAAGGACGGTGTTGTGCTTCTGCCAGTGGGTCTCGATGAGCGCGGCAAATTCTGCGAATGTGCGGGCATTGGCGCGGAGGGCACCGAGGGACAGCGGATGTTCCGGGCCCCAGCGGTGCATGGTACCGTCATAATCACCATTGTAGACGACGATGAGGTCATGTTCGTCGGAGAGGATCAGCTCCGCGGCTTTCGCGTTGACTTCTTCAATGGAACGGTAGTAGAAGTAATCCATGTTCCGCTCGTTGTAGATGCGGGACAGGGAGTCGCCGTCGGTGCAGACGATGGCGCACTTTTTTCCGGCGCGAAGCATCGCATCAAAGAGCGAATCCACCTTGATAACCGGCTTTTCGTATTTTTTGATGCCGTGAACGTCGGGCTGTGTGCCGGTGTACATCGTACCGAAGCACACGGGAGTCACAGACGGCATGACCGTGCGCAGGGGAAGCGCATACGGCGCGTGCGCCTTGACTTCGGGAATGAAATCCGGATATTTATCCGAGACCCAGTGCGCGATGGCATCGGGATTGTACATGAAGATACGGTCAGCTTTTCCGCCGTCGAGCGTTTTGTCGATATATGCGGCGAAATCGTCGATTTTTTCGTTGGCAAGCACCGGTTTTTCAATGCCTACCGCATAGGCAAGTGTCGCGCAAAGTCGGTCGAGAGATACGGTATTCATCAGTCAAGCCCTTCCAGTGCTTCTGTAATCTTCTTCATCGAAGTCTCCGCCTTCTTGGTCGCGGATGCAAACGAAGACGCAACGTCGGTGGAGTCCTTCTTTTCGAGGTTGATCATCATGCTTCTGAAGCCTGCGACATCGGCGACCAGACCGTAGTCGAAGACCTTGTTGGCAAAGAGAATGTCAAGCACCGCCGCGGATTCCTCGTCACGGACGGATTTACCTTCCAGACAGACGTCGTAGAACGCCGGGGAAACAGTGGAGACGGATTCTGCCGCAAGGACTTCCAGCATCGTGCCGACAAATTCCGTATCTGCGGTCACGGGGACGGCGAGCATACGGGAGAATTCCTCTGCAAGCGTATAGTAGGTTTCCTGCGATTCGTCAAACTTGGGGTACGGGAGAACACCAAAGTCGGTGTCCATCGAACGGTAGTCACGCGGGACAGGCTCAAAGACGGAGGAACGCATCAGCGAACCGCCTGCCGCAAACCAGGAGGATGCTGCGGACCACAGACCGCCGTTCTGCGTGACATAATCGTCCGCCATCAGCGTGGTGTTGTCGTCAATGGAAATTTCCAGTGCTTTCGTGGCAAGCTCGATGTTGCTGTTTGAATTCATGGTCAGAACCATTTTGCCGCTATCGTCGATCTCAACGACCTTACCGCCTGCGGCAAAGTACATCATGAACGAGTTGCCGTTCTGGCTGAAATAGCCCCATCTGTCTTCATAATCCATCACACTGTCGCCGTTGACGTCGCGGTTGACGTCCTGGATGTACTGATAGAACAGGTCAAGCGTCCATTTGCCGTTCAGAACCGCATCATAAGGCAGATCGAGCCCCAGCTCACGGCAGAGATCCTTGTTGAATACGAGCGAATAAACGCGGACATTGGTTGCAGGCGAAATGTCGCCGGTGCAGAAGAACAGCTTATCCTGTACCGTCAGCTGGCTGACAACGGACTGATCCCACCACTGGGCATCCAGATTGACGTTCGGCAGGTCGTACCAGTTGACGAGCAGACCGTTCTGCGCCATCGAGAACAGGTGGGTGATACAGTTGAGCGTGGCATCATACGATGCATCCCCGGCCGTCACGGCATTGCGGAAATCGGTCGTGACGCCGGTCGACATGATCTCGATGATGTCAACATTGAACGTCTCCTCGATCTTCTGATTCCGCTGAACCAGCGCATCATTGAGCACCTCGCCGTCCGTCTCATCGGGCGCGACACGATACCATGCGTAATGATAATTGGCGATGTCCTCCGTAATGACGGTAAAGGTCTTTCCGCCATAATCCACAGCTTCGATACCGGCGGACGACCAGTCGATCTTCTCCTCGGTGACGGGTGCGGCTGTGGTGTCCGCGGAAACGGATGCGGTGGTTTCGGCAGTGGTACTTCCCTCTCCGCCGCCGCAGGAAACAGCGCAGAGAACCAGCAGAACGGACAATGCCGCCAAAGTTGCTTGCTTTTTCATGAGATTGAATACTCCTTTTCATTGAATTTACGATTCGGTTACTATTATTATACATGATTTTTTGGGGAATGTCAATTCTTTTCGTGAAAATCGCTGTATTCGATTCGCTTTCATAATATCACATCCCACAAAATTTCCAAAACCCATTGCAATAAATCCCATCTCATGGTATAATATAATGAAAACCATTTTAATCCCCACCAAAAAGGAGACCAATAGTATGGAAGAAAAAATTCTCGCCGTTGTCGGCACAAAGAGCATCACCGAGGCTGATGTCAACAATTTCATTATGCAGATGGGTCAGCGCGGACAGGCGTACATGAACCCGCAGGGCAAAGCGATGGTGCTGGAACAGCTCATCAACCGCGCACTGCTCGTTCTCGATGCGACCCGCAATCTCTACGAGCGCGAACCGGAATTCAAGGCACAGCTCGCGCGTGTCAAGGAAGACCTGCTTGCAAATTATGCCGTCGAAAAAGCGGTTTCCGGCGTGCGCGTGTCCGATGCGGATGTCGAAACGTACTACAATGAAAACAAGGCGCAGTTCGTGCAGGGTGCGACCGTGAACGCAAGCCATATTCTCGTGGACAGCGAGGAAAAGGCAAACGAGATCCTGGCGCAGATCAACGCAGGTGAGGTCACGTTTGAAGATGCCGCAAAGCAGCATTCCACCTGCCCGTCCGGCAAAGAGGGCGGGTCGCTTGGCGACTTCGGCCGCGGTCAGATGGTTCCCGAATTTGACGAAGCGTGCTTCTCGATGGAAGTCGGCGAGACCCGCGGCCCCGTCAAGACCCAGTTCGGCTATCACCTCATCCGCCTCAATTCCAAGGGCGAGGAGCAGGAAATGCCGTTTGCCGCCATCAAGGATCAGCTGAAAGAAAAGCTGACCGGCGAAAAGCAGCAGCAGGCATACCAGTCCAAGATCAACCAGCTGAAGATCCTCTACCCGGTCGACAAGCCCACGCTGCTGTAAGAGCCAGGAAAAACCATCATGGACGATCTGAAAGCAATGAAGTTTTCCGACGAGGAATACGCCGCGTATGTGCGGCTGTCCTCCATGTCGGACAATTATGAGGACGATAAACGCCGCGCGGAAATGCTGGGACTTGGCGGCAAGGACATTCTCGTCGCCCCCGGCGCCATCATCCGCGTTCCGGGCGACATCCGCGACCACTTCGGGCGCGACATTTTCGTCGGACTGTACGTTTATATCAACAACAACGTCACGATTGAGGATCACGTTCTCATAGGCCCGCACTGCTCCCTTGCCGCAGGCAACCACAAGTTTGACCCGGCGACCGGTTATTTTTCTGCCCGGACGGACAAGGATTATGACAATTCCATCGTCGTCGGCTGGGGGTCGTGGCTTGCAAGCAACGTCACGGTCACGGCGGGTGTGAAGATCGGGCGGGCGAATCTCGTCTGTGCGGGTGCGGTCATCACGCATTCGACACCGGATTATGCCATCATGGCAGGCGTTCCCGCAAAGCAGATCGGGTACATCGACCCCGAAACCGGCGACTATCACTGGTTTTCCAAAGAGGAAAAGCAGGAAAAGTAAATCGTTACATATTTCAAGGTGAATCTTATGTCAAACGATACACATTCATTCCCGAAAACCCGCTCTGACGGCTGGAAGGTCTTTCCGTATCCCGTGGGCGGCGTGACCGTATACGAAAATCCGCCCGCGTTCATCTGGCTTCCGGCAAACGGCGACACCGCGCACAACATTCCTTATCTTGTCACGGTGAAAAACGCAGACGGCGAAACGGTTCTTTCTGAAACTGTGACGGGAAACACGTTCGTCCCCGGACAGATTCTTTCGGCGGGTGCTTATACATGGAACGTCACACTGCCGGACACAGACACCGCGCGCGGCTGGGAGTCCTTTGTCATCGCGGAAAACGCCATTCCCTTTGTCCGCCCCACCGCGGACGAGGTGTTTGCGGGTATTCCCACAGAGCGGCCGCGGCATCTCTTTTCCCAAAAAGACATCCCCGCACTGCTGCACGACCACGCGCCGGAGCTGGAAACCCTGCGCCGCAATATCATAGAGACGTACAAGGACGGACTTCCCGCGCGCCCGATGTATCATCACGACCCGGATGCGCTTCCCTACCGCGAGTTTTTCGGCCGCTTCCGCGATTATTGCGACCGGAATCTCGTCGCGTGCGCGCTTGGGTATCATCTGCTCGGCGACGAGGAGGCGGGACAATTTGCAAAGAAACTGTTTCTCACCATCTGCGACTGGAATCCGCTCGGTCCCTGTGCGCTCAATGGCCCGTGGGGCGATGAGGTGGGGCTTTCCTGCGCGCGGTGCTTCCCTGCCGTGTTCGATATGCTTTGCCCCCTGCTTGACCGCCATCAGCGCGCGTACTGTGCGCAGACGGTTGCCGCATATGCCGCGCAGTGCGAGGAACGGCTCACGCGCCTTGACTACATGGCGAATCCCGGCAACTCCCATGCAGGACGGCTTCCCGCCTATCTCGGAGAAGCGGCACTTTCGCTGTGGGGAGAACCGGGCATGGATGAGACGGTTCTGCGCCGCTGGCTTTCCTACGCGCTCGACATTTACGGCGGAATGTTCCCGTTCTTCGGCACGCCGGACGGCGGATGGGCTGAGGGGACATTCTACGCGACAAGCTATACCAAATGGTATCTGCCGTTCTTCTCCGCGGTCGCGCGATTTTCCGGAAAATCGTTCTTTGACCGACCGTTTTACCGCAATTTCGCGCGGTATCTGCTCCATTTTGCCCTGCCCGACCACGAGATCCACCCGTTCGGCGACGGCTATTGGTGCTCCCCGGATTCCCCCGAATGGCCCGGCTTTTTCGCACAGAATCCATTCCATGTTTACGCCGATTTATCGGGACTTCCGGAGGCCGGGGCTTACGACCGCGCACTTGCATCGCCTGATTTGTACCTGCTCCATCTGCTGGATGTTTTCCTGCCGACCGAAGCACTTGCGGCGGTAAAACCTGATTTCACCGCGCCCGTCACGGATGCGGATGCGTTCCCTGATGCGGGGTTCGTTTCGCTCCATTCCGACCACACAGACCCGTCGTCGGATCTGCATCTGATGGCGCGCGCAAGCAAGTTCGGCCCCGGCAGTCACCGCCAGCCGGACAACGGTTCCTTTGCGCTGTTCTGCGGAGGGACGGCACTCATCGCACCGTCCGGGTATTTCGGCCGCGCATACGGAACAAAGCACCATATGCAGTGGCTGAACACGACAAAGGCGCACAATGCGATTCTCGTCGACGGCGTCGGTCAGACGTTCGGCAATCACACCCATACGGCAAAAATCGTCTCCTGCGGCATCGCCGACGACGGTACCCGTTTCACTGTGCTTGATATGGCAGAATCCTACCCGATGCTGTCCGGCTGGAAACGCATCATCCGAATGACAGATGCGCACACGGTCACAGTCGAGGACGAGATCACCGCCGATGCGCCGGTCGTCATCACATGGTCGCTTCATATGCTGTCAAAACCAAGTGCAAATGCTCTGACCGTCACCGTCACCCGCGGCGGGCATACACTGACAGCAGTTCCAGACATCGGATGCTTTGCAACGGTCACGCTGTCGGACAAATATGATGTAGACCTGAACGAGGGCGAACCGGAGCAGTTCCATGTGACGATGCCCCAGCAGTATCATGTGTATTATGAGACGACAAGGAAGCTGGAGCACCGGATTTGTGTAACGATGCATATCGACTGAGGTGTAACGATTTACAATTTTGTTCATCGTTATACATATATAAGCAGAGATACCCCCGGATGCAATACCATCCGGGGGCGTTTTTTCTTTATGGAATTATCCGGTGCAGTTCCGTCTTTATTTCCGCACCATCTTCAGCGCCCCATCCTCCACATACGCAAACCGTCCGTGACAGTTGGTTTCCGTGTCCGCGGGGTCATCCGTCATTTTTTCGACCGTCATCGGCGCAATCATCTTGTCAACGATGCCGAACACCGCGCGTCCGTTCACATACGGCACGACGATATACAGCCGGAACGCATCCTGATCGTCGAGCGTGAAACGATACACATCCGCAATATCCAGAATGCGCATCTCGCTGGTGAAGTATTCGTAAACGGCATACGTCTGCGACGAAACGAGACCGTGGATGTCGGCGGCGGTGAAACTGCCGTCTGCCGGCGCATTGTCGGCATGGAGATTGAACGCGGCGACGACACCGGCGGCGCCGTCACAGCAGGTATTCTGGACGAGCATGGCACCGGCACTGTGCTCGGGGTCGCGGGTCAGATTCGCCTTTGCGGGCATGGCGGGGCGGTCACAGCGCAGGATTCTGCCGTCGTCGAGGATCAGCGGGTCAAGCATTTCCTTTCTCGACCGTCCGATCTTGTCGGAAACGTAAATGGGGCCGCCGGAAACCGCGCGGAGAACGCTGTTTTTGACCGCCTGACCGTCGTCCGTCCACCACATATCCCAGTCGCAGACGTGGAACTGTCCCTGGATGCAGGAATTGTATGCGCACTGCGTGATATGCTTTGCAAACCACGCGCGATCCTCCGGCTTGAAATCGTCGGAACAGCGGGAGATCATCGTGTTCTGACGGTTCCACATATTCTCGCTCGCCATGCCCATGCAGTTGATGAGATTGTTGTCAAAATGCGCACCGACCGATGCTTCGATGGCGGTCTGCATCGTGCGCGCGGTCTGCCCGATCGGTTCCATGCCGCGGTAATGCGCGCGCAGACAGCTCTGGAAGTCGATCTTGACAAATTCCGCGCCGCAGCTGCGCAGAAACGCATGGAATTTTGCGTAAAACAGGAACATTTTTCCGGGTTCCGGCGACGGAATCCATCTGCCGTCGGGACGCTGAACGAGCAGGTCTTTGATTTCGGTGAACAGCGGGCTGTCGGGATGGATGCCGCGCCAGTAGCCGGTGGACGGATGCCACATACCGACGGTCATACCGTAGCCGTGCATTTTGTCAATGCAGTGCGCAAGGCCGTGCGGGAAGCGGATGGGGTCGGCTTCAAAGTCGTAGAGGGACGACGAGTGCATCAGCGCAACCATGTCGCCGAACGTCTCGTATTCCGCATCGCGGAACTCTCTGATGTCCGCCCACATATCGTCAAGAATCGCCCAGCGGACGGGGATGTCTTTGTCGCGGAACTCTTTGCACTTTTCCAAGAGGCCGTCCTCGGAAACACGGATCTGCATCGCATCCCACGAGCACCAGCCGAGATATTCAAACATCGCCGGATACCGGCGTTCCGCGCGCGTTTTTCCGCCCATACCGAGAATTTTCATCCCGGCTTCTGCACACGCTTCCAGGAGCGCAAACGGGTCGTCCCCTTCTGCATATGCAAACGCGGGCGCATGGCAGTCGTTTAACTTGTCGTACCACGAAAACAGCACCGCACACAGCCCGTCCGCCTCCCCGCGCAGATCACACTTGTACTGTTCCGATGTGATAGGCAGAAACACCGCATAACTGCCGTCGGTTTTCTCGACAATCAGTCCCTGCGTGCGATCGGGAACGGCGGAGAGATCGTCCCCGAACTGCGGGCGCGACCAATAGTCGGAGTACATATACACCGCGCAGTACGCGCGGGTATCGTCCAGTCCCCCGATGTGCAGAGTCACCGCCCGGTCGGGATGCAGCGATTCCGCCCCGCGGTTGTGTACGTCCGCGCCGTAAACGGTGACGTTTCCGTATACGGTCTCGGTCGTTTTGCAGTATTTTCCGGTTTCATGTCCGGAGGTGGTGCATAGGGTTGGTGTGATGGTGAGCATTTCTTCACTGCCTTTCATATATTCATCATTTATCATTATTTTATCATATCCCCGGTGGTTTGTCAATCGGTTCGGAGATTTTTGTGAGGGAAAACTCCGGGAAGAGTGCGATGTTTTGCGTATCACGCTGTGCGATTCCGGTGTTTTGTAGGGAAAGCAACCTGCTTCCCGCGTTCACCGCAACGCGGTGAACGTCACCGTGTAACGGTGACATATACCAAACCTACCAATGGTGCGAAAGATTTTCAGATCACCGGACGCCTAATAGGCGCCCCTACACACATAATTAAATGCCATCTTTCTAACGTTGCCATCAGACAACCCCGCCCCGCCCCCCAAAAACGCCAAAACCGCCAGTACAGTTCCCCATACCGGCGGTTTCATTTCATTCAGATATCAAATTCGTTCTTATCAGACCCGAATCTCAGCACATTACACGCAGCCCTGTGCCTTCATCGCTTCAGCGACTTTCAGGAAGCCCGCGATGTTTGCACCTGCCATGTAGTTGCCTTCCATGCCGTAGGTCTTTGCGGCATTGTCGCAGGATGCGAAGATGTTCTTCATGATGCCGTGCAGCTTTGCATCGACTTCTTCAAACGTCCAGGACAGACGCTGGGAGTTCTGGGACATTTCGAGACCGGAGGTTGCTACACCGCCTGCGTTTGCCGCCTTTGCGGGGCCGTAGAGCAGACCGTTTGCAAGGTAGGTGTTGATGGCTTCGGGCGTGGAGGGCATATTGGCACCCTCTGCAACTGCGTAGCAGCCGTTCTTGACAAGGATTTCAGCGGATTCGCCGTCGATTTCGTTCTGGGTTGCACACGGAAGTGCGATGTCGCACTTGATGGTCCAGATGCCCTTGCAGCCCTCGGTGTAAACGGAGCCGGGAACGCGGTCGGCGTATTCTTTGATTCTGCCCCGTTCGACTTCCTTGATCTGCTTGACAACATCGAGCTTGATGCCGTCTGCATCATAAATATAGCCGTTGGAGTCGGACATGGCAACAACCTTTGCGCCAAGCGTAGTCGCCTTTTCGCACGCATAGATTGCGACGTTGCCGGAACCGGAAATGACGACGGTCTGACCTGCAAAGGACTTGCCGTTCGCTTTCAGCATTTCATCGGTGAAGTAGCACAGACCGTAGCCGGTCGCCTGGGTTCTTGCGAGAGAACCGCCGTATGGGATGCCCTTGCCGGTCAGAACGCCGGTGAACTCGTTCTGCAGTCTCTTGTACTGACCGAACATATAACCGATCTCTCTTGCGCCGGTGCCGATGTCGCCTGCGGGAACGTCACAGTCCGCGCCGATGTGGCGGTACAGCTCGGTCATGAAGGACTGGCAGAAACGCATGACTTCTCCGTCGGACTTGCCCTTGGGGTCGAAGTCGGAACCGCCCTTTGCGCCGCCCATCGGGAGGGTGGTCAGGGAGTTCTTGAAGATCTGCTCAAAGCCGAGGACCTTGATGATACCGGAATATACGGAAGGATGTAGACGGATACCGCCCTTGTACTGAACGATGGCTGAATTGAAATGGACACGGTAGCCGCGGTTGACCTGCACCTTTCCGTTGTCGTCCACCCACGGAACACGGAAGATGATCTGGCGTTCCGGCTCGACGATGCGTTCAAGGATGCCTGCCTTGACAAAATCGGGGCGTGCTTCGATGACGGGCTCGATGGTTTCAAAGACTTCGGTGACAGCCTGGATAAATTCCGGCTCGCCCTGGTTTCTCTTCTTGACGGTTTCAAGGACGTCAAGCATATACTGGTTCTTCATATATTTGTCTCCTTTATAGCAAAGAATGAATATCAATGAAAATATTATATCTCACATCGCGCACTTTGTCAAGGGGTTTTCTGCAATTTTTCATAATTTTGCAATCTGTTCATGAAAATCTTTCATTTTTAACGGTTTTTTTATGGTTTTCGCGGGATTTGTGAAAGAAATTGCATATAAGGTATGCAGATGTGCGGTATTATATTTGCTTATATCCTGCTCATTTTACTCATGTTGCAAAGCAGCATGAACTTCACTTCCGTTCGGAGAACGGAAACTTCACGCGCTCCTGACGGGGTATAAAATCTTTCAATGGTGTAAAAGATTTTCAAATCACCGGACGGCAGGTTGCCGCCCCTACAAACACAGAGAAGAAAGTTCACCAATCACAAAGCCGGTTATATCTCTACCCTCCCAAGTCAAAAAGACCGCCGCAAACCCTCATGCGGCAGTCTTTCCATAACATAGTATTATATCATCCGTACCTTCTCACTCAATTTCCGGTACACATATTCCGCCATCCAGACGTCCGAGGGAACTGCGAGTGCTTCCTGCGTGTCAAACCAGCCGACGGCGCTGTTCTTCGCGGGAGCGGCAGTCTTCTGCGCGGGGTCGGCAATCAGAAGATAGGTCAGATTGCAGTGCAGATGGGAGGGGATATAACCGCCGCCCTCCGTGTCGTAGCCGCAGACAGCCAGAACGTCCAGGGAAAACGGCCGGTCACCGAGCGGAGAGAGCAGGAGCGGGATTCCGGTCTCCTCCTGCGCGTGCTTCTGTGCGACGGCATGGAGGTCGGCATTCCCGTCCGCGTGACCGGACGACCATGACCAGGTGTTGTACAGGCTGTGATAAACGAGCAGAACCTGCTTTTTGTCCGGGGAGACGATCCAGGACGACGCGGTGAAGTGCATCGGCAGGGAGTTTTCCGTCAGCGGAAGACCGCCGCCGCTTTTCACAAGGCTCATCATCAGAAGACGGTCGTTCTCCTCCTGCAGACAGGCAGGGACATAGTCGTGAATCTGTTTTGAAAGAATATCCATTATCCGAGCAGCACCACCGGCAGATAACCGACGGTCGGACGGCCGTTGGCGACGATCTCCAGAACCGGACGGTTGACGGATTCCACGCGCTCACCTGCCGTGATGGTGAAATCAACGGAGACGGTTCCGTCGCTGTGCATGGAGCGGTGCGGCAGATAGAGGTCGCGTCTGCCGCCGGTGACCGAGAAGCCTTCGGGCAGAAGCCATTTCAGGTGCAGGTGCTTGGGGTCGGGCATATGGGGATTGTTGGTGATGAAGACCGTGACATTGACCGATTCGCCGGGCGCGATGACCGGGTCGGATGCATAACGGATCTCGCCCTTACCCCAGATGAAGTCGGCTTCATAAGACTTGCCCGGCTTTGCGCAGAGCGTTTTTGCGTAATTATTGTTGGAGAAATAAGCAATATCACCCTCGTCCGCGGAACAGGGATCGTCGGAGATGCGGACATGACCGACACGGTTCGCTTTCAGCGTCACGCCGATGAGGTTGTAGACACGCTCGGAAAGCGCGGTACAGGTCTCCGGCACACCGTAGAGGGAGCCGCGGTTGACAGCGACGGTCGTGATCTTGTCGCCGATATGCGCCGCCCAGTCTTCCGGGATGCAGGCGGAGCCGTACATGATGCCGAACAGAGCGCCCAGCGTTGCGCCGGTGCAGTCAGTGTCGTCGCCACAGTTGATGGCGAGGATCATGGATTTTTTGAAATCGCCCTCACCGTACAGCATACCGAGCATCGCAAACGCGACGTTCGCGGGTGCTTCAAACCAGCCGAGATCGGCAGAGTCTTCCACAAGCTTGTTGCGCGCGTCCTTCCAGTCCACGCCGTTGTCATAGCAGTCGAGCAGGAGATGGATGCTCTGCGCCATGCGGCAGTCTGCGGGGATCTTGGACAGACCGATGCTGATAAGTTTGCGGATGTCATTGACAACAAACGCGGCGGATTCCATTGCGGCGACAAAGATCGCGGCATAAGTACCCTCTCCCGCGCCGTGGTCAACACACGCATCTTCTCTTGCATAACGGATGGCGGCATCGGGTGCGGCAGGTGCCATGCACGCCCAGACCTCGGTGCGGATCCATGCGCCGTTGGAATGCTTCCAGGTGTTCATGTATTCGCCGGACAGCGGAGGCAAAAGACCCGCACGCATATTGTTCTTGCCGATGCCGTATTCGTTCCACTGCGGCGGAATGAAGTTCAGCCAGCATTCGCCGAGAATTTTGGCATCCAGATCGTAGGGGCCGTACTGCTCCATTGCGTGCAGCCAGACGAGCTGCAGGTCAAGGTCGTCGTTGGGCAGAACAACACCCTCGGGCGTGGAGAAGCCCTGAATGTCATTCAGCTGCTGGCGGCCCTCATAGGGCGTTCCCATCGTGCCGCCGATGTTCTTGCCGACCCAGCAGGCATGGATTTTGTCGCGGAGGACTTCACGGTTTAAGTTGATCATAATTCCGATTTCCTTTCTGTGTGGAAATGATTTGTATTCATTATAACATAGATGGAGGAAGATTGCAAGTGGTTTGCGGAATTTATTCAAAATTCATCGGGGAGGGAATCTTTCATTGAACTTCTCGTGAAACAGTGATGCCGACAATACACATACACTTTCGTCACTTTGTAGGGATGCCCATTGGGCGTCCGTTGCCAAAAGATATACCGTTTTTTACCGCAAAACACTTGCATTTGTACAGAATTATGTTATAATAATGAGCAAGAGAGGAAGTGTATCCCATGCCGCAGATCAGACCGATCACCGATTTATGGAACACAACCGAAATTTCCGAACTTTGCCATGCGAGAAAGGAACCGGTTTTCATCACCAAAAATGGTTACGGAGACCTTGTTGTCATGAGCATTGAAGCATATGAAGAATTGATGGAAAACGCCCGATGCGATGCGGCGAGCAGCGAAGCCGAAGCGGAATTTGAAAAAGACGGTGTACTTCTCAACGCAAGAGAATCCGTGACGGCGTTGCGGAGAAAGCATTTTGGATAACTATACAGTCAGACTTTATGCCTGCGCTTATTGTGATCTGGACGAATTTTATGAGTATATCGCAAACAATCTGTCCGAGCCGCAGATCGCAAGCAATATCATCGACGCTCCGGAAGAAGCGATATACAGTCTGGAATCTCTGCCGGAGCGCGGAGCCATACGGCGTGTAGGCACTTATGCAAACGGCGATTACCGTCAACGTTTGTAAAGCACTACACCATCGTTTATCGTGTATTGAAAACGAAAAAGAAGTTCATATCGTAACCGTGCGATATACACCGAATCAGTTTTAGTTTTTAATCAAAAATCCCCATCTACACCGTTGCACCCGATGCGGATGAGGATATTTTATATTCATAAAAGATGCGACTGCAATCTCCGTCCGACCGGACTGTGTTCAGGATATGGTTCATCGGAGACGGTAAGCGTATACCCAACGGAAACACTTTCCGCCAGAACCCCGGCAGTGCCGCCGGAGATCCGTTCGCACAGCCGCAGAATACGCGACCCGTTGTCCTCTTCCAGTGCCGTGCAGACTTCCCTGAAATCGGGTGCGGTGCGGTAAAGCAGCTTTGCATCGTCACGCGGCATAACTGTGATGACCGGCAGAGGTTCCGCCAGCGCGTGGAGCTTTTCGTTCATCGCCTGGGAGATACCGACCGCGCAGATACCACGGCAGGTCTGCATGATATAAGACAGCGTTGCCTCCTCATCTTCCGCGCGGTGTTCGTCTGCCGGAATGCAGAACAGGATGATGCGCGTGTCCCGGTGCTCTCCGTTTGCCCAGATGGCGTGCTTTGCGCCGAGATACAATGCGGAAATCAGCTGGAAATCCACATCCTCGCACAAGAGCGCAACAGCCGTCGGAAGCGTGTCCTTCGCTGAGGGCTGCGGCAGATTCTGAACCGGTGTCGCACCGGCACCGCCGCGCCGTCTGACAAGCATCCGCGCCGATTCGTCAGGAACGTAATTGAGTTCTCTGATCGCATTTTCGATTTTTTCCTTTGACGCCGGACTGACGCCCTTGACACCATTCAGGTAGCGTGAGACCAGTGTCGTGGATACGCCTGCCCGACGGGCGACGTCGCCGATGGTTGCCATTCTGTTGACCACAGCTCCCCGGATGATCAAACGGGAGCTTCCTTTCTTCCTCAAAATCTCTATCATATAATATGATACCACAAATCCGGCAATTTTTCAAGGGGTTTTAAGAAAAAAAGTGTATCGTAACACAGATTTTTTCGATTTTTTGTATTTCGTTTCACATAAAAGGGCATTTTGGCGCAATGGAAGAACACTCTTCGTGTGTAACGATACAATTTAGAGGAAACTTTCCGGAAAGATTCCAACGCACCGCAAAGCATATGGCATTACGCGCGGAAGCCTCCTCCGGGAGCGGATGCCTGCGGTGCATATTATTAAGGCTTTCAAAACTTTCTCTGAAAGTTTTCCCCAATCCCAACAGCCAGAAGAATTTTAACAACATCCATCAAAACAAACGGAACCACACAGACCGTAAGAGCACTCCGCACAGAAGATCCGGTCGAAATCATAAACCACGCACATCCAAGCGTGTAACAGCACAGAAGCCCCAAAAGACAAAACAGCATCCGCAAAACCGCGCGCAGAGGGCGGCGGTGAATCCCGCCGGTCACCCTCACACCAACGGAGGCAAGCCATGCCATCACGGGATAGGACCAGAGAAATCCGCCGGTCACAGAAAACAGAACGCCGATGCCGCTCTGCATTGAGGAGAACACCGGCATCCCCACGCATCCGAGCGCAAGATAGCACAGAACAGCGGCAAGCGCCCGCCGCGGCGGCAGAAGCATTCCGCAGAGATACACACCGAAAAGTCCCAGTGTCACCGGTACCGCACCGATGGGAAAGGTAATGACGGCACACACGCACAGCACCGCACACAGAAGTGCCGTGCGGCACAGAAGACGTACCCGGTCAGAAATCTGATTCTTCATAACAGATGCACCGAGGGCGCCGATGCCTGTATCGTATGACCGGATTCCTCCTGCCGCAGAACGACTTCCCCGGAGCGAAGCACCTCCTCCTGTCCGTCATCGTACCGGACACGAAGACCCATCATTTCGTCAATGCCCAGTACCAGAGCCGGAATTTCGTCCCCGCCGAGCGACGATGCAGGCCGTACCGCAACCCGTTTTCCATCCAGAAGAGACCGGGAGCGGTATTCCGCACGCCACTGTTCTGCCATCGGGGAAAGAAGCATCGGGTACAGCCGGTTCAGAATTTCCGCCGCCATCGCCAACAGTTCCGCACACGATAAATGTTCCGCACACGGAAACCGTTCCGCATCCGCCGCGTATTCCGCAGAAAACAGCGCACCGGCAATGTGCGACAGCTCCGCCGGAAATCCGCCGGGCGGCGGGAAAAGATTCATCCCCATCCCGATGACGGCATACGCAAGCCGATCCCCGCCCGGTATCAGCGCCGCTTCCGACAGGATCCCGCAGACTTTTTTCGCCCCGTCCCCGTCCGGCACATAAATGTCGTTGACCCATTTGATCTGCGCGGGAGCACCGGCACATCCAAACACCGCCCGGACTGCATCCGCCGCATCGGCACAGGCGACCGCCGCGCACGTCGTCAGTGACAGTGCATCCCCCGCCGCCATGTCCGGCCGGACAAGCACACTCATGTAAAGTCCGCTTCCCGCAGGAGAGTGAAACACCCGTCCCAGCCGCCCGCGTCCGGCAGTCTGCACCCGCGCAATGAGCACCGTCCCCGCGGGCGCGCCCGATGCCGCCATCGTTTTCAGCACGGTGTTCGTGGAGGAAAGCTCGTCTTCGATGAGAATATGATAAAAATCCCGCGCACCGGGGGTGAGACGGGCGGTGATGGAATCAGGTGACATAAGGAAACCTCGCGTTTACAATCAATTTCCTATTATTATAACATATTTTTTCCAAAATAACAAGTGCGAAAACAAAGAGCCGCGAAAATTCCGCCATCCAAAATGTTTCTTTTTCGTAAATTCCCCCATTCCTCCAATTTTTTTGTACAACCCCCTTGCAAATTCCCCCAATATCTGCTATAATAAAAGAATAAACCAGAACCCCTCAAAAAGAAAGGAACCTCAAAATGAAAATCGGTTTTATCGACTATTACCTCGACGAATGGCACGCCAATAATTACCCCAAATTTTTTGCCGATGCATCGAACGGTGAGATCACCGTCGGATGCGCATACGGTCAGATTCCCTCGCCCATCACCGGCGTAACCAGTGAACAGTGGTGCGAAAAGTACGGCATCCGCCATGCAGCCACCATCGAGCAGGTCATCGAAGAAAACGACTGCATCGTCGTCCTCTCTCCCGATACTCCCGAACAGCATCCGGCACTGTGCGCACTGCCCCTCGCATCCGGTAAGCGTACTTATGTTGACAAGACCTTCGCCACCTCCAAGAAGATCGCAGAGGAGATCTTCGCAAATGCAGAAGCACATAATACCCCCTGCTTCTCTTCCTCCGCACTCCGTTTCTCCAATGAAATCAAGGCGGCAGATAAAAAAGGCATCGAATTCATCGGCGCACGCGGTCCCGGCGCATTCTCCAATTATGCCATCCACCAGGTCGAACCCATCGTCACGCTGATGGGCGCAGATGTCCGCCGTGTCATGAGCATCGGCACGCAGAACGCACCCGGTCTGCTCATCGACTACGCAGACGGCAGACGCGCAACGATGAACTGCTACGGCGACGGCCCGTTCAACTTCCAGATGAAGTACGCCGACGGCCACATCGCTTCCATTCCGGACTGCTCCGATTATTTCGCAAACTTCATCGTCGATCTGGTCGACTTCTTCCGTACCGGCGACGTCAAGGTCTCCCACGCGGAAACGATTGCCATCATGGGCATTCTCGAAAAGGGCCGCCTGGCACTGGACGATCCGGAGCACTGGTACAATCTGAACGACTGAGAACCGGAACCCCATCCGAACGCGGAGGTGTCCACCCGCGGAGATTTCCGCACACGGCTGTTTCCGCTATCATAAAAGGAGGAACCCCACTGATATGTATTCCCCCGCTCACCCGAAACGCAAGACCCACCCCCACCTGCCGCTGCTTCTGCTGCTTCTGACCCTGACCGCCTGCACCGTCAACGAAAGTCCGTATTACAACGACGACGACACTGACATCGCCGCCCCCGAAACAACGGAGACGGAAGCGGTCACAACGGAGGCGGTCACAACCGAAGCCGCAACGACCGAGGAAGTTACCGAACCAGTCACAGAACCCGTCACCGAAGACGTCTTCGCCGACGAAAAGGGAGACGGCACCGTCACCCCCACGCCGCTCATGGCAGAGGATTACGAACCCAACTGGTACGCCGATTACAATGACCCCAAGGTCGATCTGTCGGAGATCGTCGAGGGACTCATTACCCATGACGTTTATGTCGGAAAGGACGGCTGGCTGTTCTATTACGACTGCATCGAGGATTATCTCGGCGAGAATCTGTATTCCGAGACCATGCTGAAACGCATCGCCAAGCAGATGCAGGCGCGCGCCGACTGGTGCGAGGAACGCGGCATTCAGTTCTATTTCATGATCGCCCCCAACAAGATCACCATTTATCCCGAAAAGATGATGGGCTCCATGAAAGAGAGCGAGCAGAAGCGCATCGACCAGGTATATGACTATCTTGCGGAAAACACGACCGTCAAGTGCATCGATGTGCGTGATGCGCTGTTTGAAGCAAAGAAGACCTATCCCGATGAGGAGCTGTATTATAAATACGATACCCACTGGAACTGTCACGGCGGCTATTGGGCGTACCGTACAGCAATGGAAATTATTGAAAAGGATTTCCCCAATATGTACAGCTTCACGCGCGAGGATTATCAGATCGATTATCTGCCATCCCATTTCAAGGACTGCGCGTATTATCTCGGCTATTACGATACGATGGAGAGCATCGGTCCCGTCTATACCAAGCTGGACGGTAAAAAAGGTGCCATTTCCGAGCACGACTGGTCGGGCAGCTTCGGACAGTTCGCAAACGGCTATACCGATCCCGGCACCGGCTTCATGGAATCCTGCTATTATTCCAGAGCCGTCAACCGATACGCCGCATCTGAGGGACAGCCGTCGCTGTATTTTATCCGCGATTCGTTCTATATGCCGATGGCATCGTTCTTCCGCGATACGTTTTCGTCCGTCGTTTCCGCATGGTCCACCGCATTCCCCAACGCAGACATCGAAAATTACAGCCCCGACATCGTCATCTATGAGTGTGTCGAGGCCAAAATGGACGACACGTTCGGTTCCCCAACATTCCAAAATTAACTTACTTAAAATGCCAAAACACCGCTTTGCGTATCCGTGCGTAAGCGGTGCTTTCTTTTATGGAGATTCAGTTGTTTTCCGTTGCCGAGCGTTCCCGCTCCTCCGCCATCGCCCTGCTCTGCTTCCCGGTCACAGCGTCAATGTGCAGTGCCAGAATGCACACCCCCGACAGCCCGGCGGCAATTTCCGCATTCCGTGTTTCCATCGGAACAATGTCTGTGGGCGAATATTTGTCGGAGAGCAGTCCGAGTACTTGCCGCACCTCCGTTTCTTCTTCCACCCGGCAGATGCGCCCGAATACAACGGCAGAGCGGTACCGTGTCGAAAATAATTCCGGCACCACATCATCCGCATCCACCACGCAGAACGAAACGCGGTCACACAAAAAGAGCAGGTCGATCTTGTGCCCGGCTTTCGCACAGTGGAAATAAATCGTTTCCCCGCCGTCATACACATACGACAGCGGCACAGCATACGGATAATCCCGCTCGCCCAAGCCGCCGGATAACGCCAGAACCCCGTGCGTGTTCCGCGCAAGGATCTCCCGCGTTTCCGCATCCGGCAGAAGCTGCTTTTTCCGCCGCATCGCAGGAAAGGTGGGCATATCTTCTTTCACTGCCATGTTTTCCATACCTCCGGCTGATACCCGACCGTCGCCTGACGGCCGTTTCTGACCACGGGCGTCCGGATGTAGGACGGATCGTCCAAAAGCTTCTCAACAACCGCATCGGGAAGCAGATATTTCACATCGCAGTAATGCTTGTTTTCCGTGTCAAGCAGTCCCGCAAGACCCCCGACCGCCGAAAGCACCGCGTTCAGCTCCCCTTTGGAAAATCCCTTTTCCTTTAAGTCGATCATCTGAAATTTAATTCCGCGTTCCTTGAAATACCGCTGCGCCTTTTTCGTGTCAAAGCACTTGTTCGTGCCGAAAATCTGAATGTTCAATGCTATCTCACTCCTGTGCAAGGGAATCCAGATACGCCGTCACGGTTTTCAGATAATCCGCTTTCGCATCCCGCACCTGCATCGGACAGAGCCGCTCCCCGGGAATTTCATAGTTGAAGCAGTCCGCATAACCGACCGCCCGCAGACCCGCCATCACGGAGCGCCAGTTCACATTGCCTTTTCCGTAGGGCATCATGTGCTGGTCAGTCTTGCCCTCGTTGTCCGCAATGTGCAACGCGTGCAGAAGTGAGCCGGCGCGCAGAATGAACTGCTCCTGCGTTGTTTCCTTGTCGTGAATGTTCAAGTGCCCGGTGTCAAGACAGATGCCGAGTGCCGGAGAATCCACCATCGCAATGACAGAGAGCAGGTCGTCAATGCGCGCAAAATGCCCGCCGAGATTTTCAAGACAGATGCGCACACCAAGTGCCTCTGCGGTCGGTGTAAGCTGCCGCAGCTTCTCCGCATTCGCCGAGAGAATTTCCTCATGTGAGACCCCTTCCGCAAAGGACTTGCCATCGCAGTGCAGAACCGCGTTTCTGATGCCGCACGCCGCAAACAGCACAAGCCAGTTTTTCAGAATGGAAACGGAATCCACTTCTGTCGAGCACAGCCGTACCGCAAGCCATAAATGTCCCTGCGGAAACGACACCCCGTGCGCCGCCGCATAATCCCGGAACGCCCGCCCGGTCTCCGCGGCATCCCCGCCGCGCGCAAGTAAGATCGCCGCGTGTTCGTCCGACAGCTCACAGACCGAAAGTCCGCGCCGTTCCATCGCCAGTACCATGTCCTCCGGTGACAGGTCAATATCATAGCTTGACCAGATGCTGAATCTGTTGATCATAAGTCTTTCCTCCGTTTATTGCTCTTCTGTGTAGAATGTCACGATCTTGTCCAAAGCTTTCTGTGCAGAGGCTATTTTCTTTTCCACCGTCGAGGTGAAAGCAGGATCGGATTTTTCGCACAGCGCATTGATGGTGGAGAAGATCGAACCGAAGTCGTACATATTGGACAGGTCGTAGACACGGCTTGCAAAAATGATGTCCAACATCGCCGCAGATTCTTCGTCGCGGGAGGCTTTCGTTTTCAGGGTCTGGTCGTAATAGGCAGGGGTCAGCGTGTAAAGGGATTCCGCAGACAGTGCTTCAATGACGTGACCTGTGCGGGACAGATCGGTGGCAGATGCCGGAACCGCAATGGAGTTACAGCACCACATACTGACAGGATTGTAGTATTCCGTCTGCGCCTCATCGTATTTCGGCTGCGGCAGGATACCGAAGTCCGTCTCCATCGAACGGAACAGCGTGACACGGTTCATACCGCAGGTGTTGAACAGCACCTTTCCGGAGGAAAACATCGGATCGATACAAGCCACAAAGATATCGCCCGTGTATTTGCTGGAAAAATTGGTCGCATACGCGCAGACATTGAAATCCCCGTTCAGTGCCGCCGCTTTTTCAAACGCATTGAACAGCTTTTCACTGTCCAGCGTGAAATAGGGAATGTCGTCATCGTCCTTTGCGACATACTGACAGCCGCTGCCGACAATGTATGCAAACGTATTGAACGATTCGCCGATCACACCCCATTGGTCGGTCTCGTCCATCACACCGTCGCCGTTGATGTCATTCGCAACCTCCTTTGCCATGGAGGACATGGCATCAATCGTCCAGCTTCCGTTTTCAACTTTTTCATAAAGATTGCCGAAATCGAAGTTTTCCGCCAGCTGCTTGTTAAACAGCACGACCCAGGTCGCATCGTTGTCCATAATAGTCAGCTCTCCCGTGACCGCGTGCAAGGTACCGCCGATGGAAAGGGAGGAAATGGCATTTTGGTCGTACCAGGGCTTTGTTAGGTCAAGATTCGGCACGGTATAAAGGTCCACAAGCATCCCGGCAGGTGCCAGCGTGGAGATCGGCCCATTCAGACCGGCGCATACCATGTCATATGCATCCTCGCCTGCCTGCACCGTCTTCTTGACCGCAGTTGCGATGTCTTCGATGTCTCCTATCTCAACAATTGCGAAATTGTACTTCTCGCAGACTGCCGTGTTGCGCTTGTAGACCGCATCGTTGATGAGGTCACCGTTCGCCTCCACAGCGGAGATGTCCTTTGAGGACCAGTGCTGATTGAATTCCCCGCGTGTGATGATGCGGAAGGCATAGCCCTCGAAGTCCGCATCCGGCAGATCGGCTTTGATCCGCGTCTCCGTTTCGGTTTCGGTCACAGCGACAGTATCGCCGGACAGTGGTGCTTCCGTCGTCACGGCAGCTGTATCCCCGGCATCGCCGCAGGAGGCAAACAGCAGAACAGCCGTGCAGAGGATTGCCGGACACAGACCGTGTTTCATGATAGGTTTCATTTTAGGTATCTTCCTTTCGTTGCAGAATTCAGACAATACCGCATATATCCGATGATAAAGATACGCCGTCGGATTTTTCGTGATGTATGACGAAAAAGGAACGGGCAGAGGTATCATCAGAGCGGCATCCGCGATTCGCGCGATATTGCCTTCGGGAAATTAACGAAGTTCTTATACCCATTATACACGCTTTCCGCCCGTTTGTCAAGACCGTTTTTCCGGTTTCCCATCAAAGCATCCGCGTTTCACACGCGAATCAAAACTTCACACACGAATCAGAGTTTCGTCGCCGCAAATCCGCAGAAGTTCTCATCCCCGCGCAGGTCGGTGATCATCGCATCCGTGATCGCCGTCGTTCCGGCAGGAAGATCCACCACCGCCGTCACAAGATCCCAGGTGTTCCCCGCACGCACAGGCAGAACCTGATTTTCCGCTTTGGTCGTCAGCGTATTGCCGGAACGTGTGCATTCCTTCCATAGGGGCAGAAGTGTGCCGTCGTCGGTGTTGAGACGGTAGACCCTCGCCACCACACGGTCGGAGGAGGAGACAGAGAACGAACGCGTTTCCGTCGCATTGTCGTAGGCAAAATGCCCTTCGATCATGCACGCACCGCTCCCCGTCACCACCTGCATCGCCGTGGTTTCCCCGGAGGTGCCGCCGGCGGCAATCGTGCGGAACCCGCTTCCGACTCCCTCCATGACCCCGCTTTTCACAAGAGATGACAGAAGCTTTGCCAGATACGCGGCATCCACCGCTTTGTTCCCGCGTACCAGCCCGGATTCCGTCGTCTCCACAGTTGTTGAATTGAAAATACCCGATTTCAGACTCATAAGTAATTATTCCTCTCTTCTTTTCAGCAGTGTCCGCAGATCCGGATAGGAAACCCCGAACCGCGGCGCAACGATACATCGTGTCCCCTCATAGGTGTAGGTGATCTCCGTGATCCGTTCTTCCCACACCGCCCCCAGCGCATCGCTTGCGATCCCGCAAAGGTCGCCGAGCGCATAATCAACCCCGGCACGCATCGACGGCCCGAGCACCGCCCCGATGGGTGGAAGCGTGTCGGCAGATAACATCTCTTCCGCCGCCGTTTCTCCGGCAGCATAAACCGCCGCACTGCCCTCCAGAGTCAGAACGTGATTGTGCTCGGAAAGTCTCTGCCGTCCGCGCGCCAGAAGCAGCTTCCGGTAGGAGGCTTCGTCAAGGACAGTCTCCCCATCGTCGGAACGCAGGTCACGCGCATCCACATACAGCTCCCGGAGCGGTTCCCCTGCCGCACGGAGGTCAAGCGTTTCGATGATACGCGCATCGCCCTCCCCTTCCCCGGCAATAAATGCAAAATTCTTATAGTCACTTTTGTCGGAGACAAATTCCATTTCCCCGACCGATGCAAACGAGGACGAGAACACCGCGCACCCGTTCACATTCTGCGAGGGGGTCCGGTCAAGTCCGCGGTAAACGGAAAACACAAGCTGCCCCGCCGCATAATCCGGCAGAATCCGATAGGCGGCGCCGACTTCCGACAGCACAGAACGCACCCATTCGTCCAATGCCTGCCCGCCCGGCGCATCGTCTACGGTGTATTCCGTCCCCGAGGAATCCAGAAGAGCCTCTCCTGCCCCGATAGTCAGATACGGAAGCGCACGCTCCCCGGCATCCGCGCACGCATTTTCCTTTACCACAGTCTCCACACAGGAAACCAGTTCCCCTTTTGCCCGTGTCCCGCGTAAGATCATACGATCGGAAAGCAGAGATTCCGCCATGCGCCCGGAGACCGTCAGTGTCCCGACCCCGTTTGTCCCGGAGGCATCTGCGGAGAACCGGATGCGTTCCACCCGTCCCAGACCCGGCCGCCCGGAAACCGACAGATATGCGGAGGACTGTAAAACCGCAAACAATTCCCGCGACATCGGAAGCATAAGGGTAAAGGAGCCGCATTCCGTGTATTTTTCACACCAGACAAGCGAGGTGAAATTGTCTATCGGCCCATAAAGAAACGACAGGTCATCTGATAACAGCATCAACGTCGTCATAAAATCCCGTTCCTCCTATCAGACCCCGAAGTGCTTCGTCCGCCACGACAGTACCGCTTCCAGATGCCCCGTCTTCTCGTCCGAGGAAAGCTTCAGCGTCGTCACCCCCGGTTCCAGCGAGAAGAACGTGCTCCCGCCGTCAAAACGCATCGTCTTTTCCCCGTTCCAGAGAATATACTTTGCACCGGGAAGCGTGCAGATCGTCACCGTGTCCCCCGCCGCCATTTCCCCGAAAATGCGGATGTATGCCCCGTCGGATAAGCGTGTCACACAGGGATTCATGATTTTCGCACCCTCCCCGTCTACCGTTTCGAGCGCTGTCAGAACGAGCAGAAATCCTGTTTCCGCATCGCCCGTGTTGGAAAGTGCCATCGTGTCGGAGACCGTCACGACCCCGGCTGTCACCCCGACATCCTCCGTCAGGGTCAGAGGAAATGTCAGACCCGCCTCTCCCGTCCGGGATAGAATGCGCGGCTCCGCATCCGCATAGAAATACGGGTCGGGACAGTACAGCGGCACACGTACCCGGATGTAATCGTAAACGGTCTCCTGTGTCATCGACACACATCCGTACAACATACAGCCGATCGTACGCGATACCCTGCCGCGAACAACAGTCAGTGTCCCCTGCGACCGCGGCGCAAAAAATGAGATTAGCTCCGCCCGGAGCGCTTCCCGGCGAACATAATCCGCAATTTCAAATTCCAGCGTGATCTCCCGCCCTGGCACCCGGCACGAGAGCAGATACGCACCGTCCAGCTGCGCGTTTTCCGCTGTCGTCAGCGCGGCTTCCGCACCCGCCACCCCGTCAAGGCCTGCGGACAAAAGCCGATAGGGCGTGTCCGCCCCGCCGATTGTAATGGATTTCTCCCCCAAGCGCAGAACGAGCGAGAGCGCTCCCATGTTACCTGCCATACAGTACCTCCTCCATCATTGAGCGCAGAGCGCGGGCGTGCGCAGACGGCGTTTCCACAGGTTTCGTGAATACGATCGTCGTGTTCGCCCCGTTTGCACGACTACCCCGCACCGATGCACCGTCCGCCCCGACAACCGCCGGTACCGGAAAGCGTGCCTGCGCTTGTGCCATGCCAAGCAAATAATTCTCCCGCCGCAGTGCCGCCGATGCCCGCACCGCAGATGCTCCTGCACCGGAACCCGCAGATACGGATGCTGTGGCACCTGCTGTTGCCACCGCCAACGCCCCCGCCGCACGACCGACCGCAGGAATGCTCTTTTCCAATCCTTCGGCAAGTCCCGCACCGATCTGCATACCGACTTCTTCCCGCATCACGCGGGACGGAGACTGGATCCCCAGCTCCGCTTTCATCGCAGAAAGTGCCGTCAGTGCCGCATTCCGTGCCGCCGCATAAACGGCAGAGGAGGAAGCGCGGATCCCGGCCGCGACCCCCGCCATCATCTGACCGCCGACCGCAGAAAATCCCGCGGCATTCGCCGTCATTTCCCCCATCACAGAGGACATCACCCCGCGTGCGGCAGACAGAAGTCGTGTCTGCCCGCCTGTGACAGCAGATGCCATATCCGAGGTCATCCGGCGCATGATCGAGGTCACCTGCCCGGACATCGCAGAAATCTCCGCGGTCGTATTGCCCCGCAGGGCGGCAAACTGAACAGCCGCATTCTTTTTCATTACGGTGAGCAGACGCAGAATTTCCTCCGTCCCGCGCCGGATGTCAGAGGTGTCCATCCCGGCTTCGATCACCACACGGCCGTCCGCTTGTTTTTCAGCCATTGCATTCGCTCCTTTCCCTCCACAGCGTGTTCAATACATTTTCCGGCGGAATCCGCACACGCATACGCTCCGCCGCGGCAAGTGCCCGCGCATCGTCATCGGCAAGTGCGGACAAGTCACATCCCCGGATGCCAAGTGTCCGCCCGAGCGCACAGTCCGCAGGCAGTCCCCGCAGAAGCGCATCAAACTGCCAGAGATGCAGGTCCCGGTTTTCTTCTGCACAAAGATCTATGCCGTACACCTGCAAAAACGAGGAACAGATTTCCGGCAGATCCCACTTGTAAGAAAGCATCTGCTCCTCACCCGCCGCAGAAATTCCGTTGCCCGTTTCCATTTTCCCGCCATCCCCCGACGACAGAAGCTTCCGTACCTGTTCCCCCGTCACCCGACCGTCGAGCAGATACCATAATACAGCCGCCGCCAGGTCTTCAAACGGAATCCCACAAAGAGAAGCGGAGGACACAAACAGATGCGCACAGGTCAGCGCCATCAAGTCCCCCGGCCGCGCCAGATAATATGGCTCTTCCCAGAGGCACCGCAGATACAACCCCACCGAAAACGAGGGATGTATGGCATAAACACCATACACTTCCCCATTTGCCGCGCGGATACACAGTGCCTGGGGCAGCTCCCAAAGCAGCGGAATCCCCGTATGTGTATCGTTAAACATCCGCCTGTTCCGCCATCACAGAACCGTCGACCGCACATTTCTTTGTGTCAGAATCCGCATTCATTTTCTTTTCATACATCTGCACAATGCCGTCATTCGCGTTTTTTTCCGCTTTGATGCAGTCCTGCAAATATACAAGCCACCGCCCGAACGCATCGCGCCCCGCAGAAACACTCGGACGGTCGCCGAGAATCGTCTCCGCCTGACCCGGAAACAGTACGGAGAAAAAGGCGTAATACCTGCGGCACACCGCAAGGATCCCCGCGGCTTCCGCCCCAAGCGCACCGCCCTCCGCCGCTTCCGGCCGCAGATAGGCAGGATAATCGATTTTACAGTCCCCAACGGAGACCCCGTCCCCATCCACAGAATCCTCCGACAACAGAGCCGAAGCACGCTGAAGCCGTGTCAGATCGTAGGGATTCGTAATGTCAAAGGCGTAACGCCGCCCCCCGCACATAAACGGTTTCATATCATTTCAATCCTTTCATTATTTTATGACCATGGGGCATGAAATGCCCGGAATTCATCGGTTTTCCGGGATTTAATCCCAGAAAATGACGTTCGGAAGAACGGCAAGATGAATTTTATAGGGTGGGACACATTCGTGCAACACCCCTTCAGACCGCATAAAACATCATCGCCGCCGTATCAAATTCCCCATGCACCACTTCCCCACACGCTTTCAGCGTGCCGGAGCATACCAGCGCATCCGTGCCGCTGCCCAGCTTCGCAGGACAGACCGTGTATGTGCGCTTCACCGCTTTAAACCGGGTCTCCGTTGAACCGGAACAGTATAGAAACGCCGTCACGACCGTCACAGCGGCATCTGCACCGACCGCTTCCCCGCGTGTCAGAGAGAGCAGTTTCTCCTGCACGGGGTCGTCTTCATAAACATCAAACGCATAGGTCACAGACGGCGCAAACCCTACAAGGTCGGTGCGCTCGGATGCTTCGTTGATGTACTGACGGGAGTATTCCCGCGGATTCTTGTTTTCGGTGAATTCCGTGAAGCCTTCGCCGATTTCGCAGTAGTCCCCGTCACATTCCAGATAGGAACGCATCGCGCTCCTTGTCACAATTCCCATGTTATCCTCCGTATTCTTCAAACAGTCGATTGTAAAACTCTGTTATACAATCAATCATATTCTTCAAACGAAAAATTCATTTCCCATACCACACGGTCGGCATACGCAATCATCCGGACAGGAGAGGAGACCGCGCGGATGCGATAGGTCTTCCCCGTTTCCGTATCCCGATAAAATTCCCCGTTTTCCGCCGTATATTCGCAAAGAGCGGCAAATACCGATGCCATGCGCATCCGCGATGCCCGGTCGCAGTCACAGGACAGCAGAGAGACCGTACACCCCCCGCGCAGAACACTGTCGCCGTTGATGTATTCCCGTGCGCGGGAAACCGACGGTGACATCGAAAATACCGCCCCCATGATCCCGTTGCTTTCATCCGTATCAACGGCATTGCCACCGGCACCACCGACAGCGGGGATTCCCCCGCCCGGCGGCATCACCTCAAATCCAAGCGGCACGCCGTACCCGGAAAACCCCGAGAAAAAACGCCAGAGCGCCGCCGCCGCAGATACATCCGTCATCCGATTCGCCTCCCCTCATCCGTCCATTTTTCCCGGCAGACCGCCCGTGCGCGTTCCGTCCATCGCGCCGATGCCAGCGGATGCGCATCCGTGTGAAACGATACACCACGCGCATCCCCGTAGTATACCGCCCGTGCATAAGGCACGTCCCATATCACAGCATACCACCCGTCCCCGGTTTTCGCGATATGCCCGCTTCCGCATAATGCCCCCGTGTCATACGGCACATACGGCGTGCTGTCAGAGAGAACCGCCGACGCAATCCGTTCCCCCGCCATGTCTGACGAGGACAGCAGACGGGAAAGCACCCTATCCCCGGCAAAGTCGCAGGTCATCGACACCGTCATCATGGTACCCGCCTTTCCGCTTCAAAACAGCACCAGTCCACAAGTGTCCCGTCCGAGATGTGCGGCGGCTGAACGGCGGAGGTCACGCAGAACACCCGACAGCCGGCTGTGGCCGCCGCAACAGGTGTTTCATATGAAGAGAGATCCCCCGCCCCCAGCCAGTCGTATCCGGGGGACAGCAGAATGGGTGTTTCCTCGCCGTCCGTGGAGCGGAGCGGAAGCAGAAATCCACTCACCTGTTCCCCGCCCCCGGCAAGAGAACCCGCGTAACCACTACCGCCAGATGTTCGCCCGTCCGTTTTCGCCAAGTAAACCGCATAGGCGGTCGCCGTGTCCGTGTCATAGACCGCGCATCCCGCATCGTCTTCCGAGCGGTATCGCCAGACCGTCATCACACTTGCTTCGATCGACAAATGCTCCACCTCCAAAACAATTGTTCGTTTTTCGTTCCTGTCAGATCCAGCTGCACATCATGCCGCCCGCGCGTAAAATCTGCACCGTCACAGGCGACACCTCCATTCCGAACAGACGAAGCTGCCCGGGCGCGGATGCCGCACGCTCCACCGTGTACCCGCCGAAGGATTCCCTGACAGGTGTCCCCGCAAAACACGCTTCCACAGAGCCGCGCCCCCGCATATGATGGATCTGCCAGTGAACCGCTTCGCGGATACAGCTGTTTTCCGCATCAGGCAGACGCCCGCACAGAAAATCCACGATGCTCGATGCAATGCGGTTATACTTTGCAAAGACTTCTTCTGCAGGCGCATCTTCAAAATCCGCACAGTAGACAGCATAATCTCCGTACCCGGATGTGTTTTCCGCCATATCCTGTCACCTCCCGACAGCAGTATGTAAGTGAGATCAGCCCAGACATCTGACAGCCAGCTCCGGATAGACGGTCTTGTACGCATACAGAACGTCCATCGAGAGCATTTCGCGCTTGAAGATCATGTCGTAGCCGCGAACCACGCGCAGAGAGATGCCGTCGAAGTTCGTGACATAGGACTCAACACCGGCAGGCGCGGACAGCGGACGGCATACGAACGCAAACGCGGACGGATGGAATGCCAGATTCGCCGTGTGCGCACCGATGAATTCCACCGCCGTTCCGTCCGCAACGGTCTTGTCCACCGCGGGAGAGATCTTCACGCCGGAAATCGCGCCCGAGGATGCCGCCGCACTGTCGGACACAACAGTGTAACTGCGACCGCCGATGAGAAGCAGATCACCCGCCGTGAATTTGCCTGCAAGGGAAGAACCCTTGATATTCACCGTGTCAGCACCCGCGGAGACCGCACCGGAGACAGACAGACCCATCGCCTGCGTGATGCCGGTCGTGTGCTGACAGACCGCCTGGCTCATGAAATGTTCCATGCCGAACACCTTGCCAAGCGCACCCTCACGCAGAGCATCGGTCGAACCGGACTTTTCCGCATTGACCAGAGCCGGCAGGGTCGCAAACGCCGTGTCGGCAGCAGTGTCCCAGACCGCATAGCGCGGAGATGTCGGCACACGCGCTTCGTTGAGCGCACGGCGAACAGATGCCAGGTCTTCCAGAGTCGAGGGTGTCGTGCCGGCACTGCCGGTAAACGCGGAGACATCGCGGTAGAGTGCCAGACCGTCCGCGTTGATCTTCTCCGCCAGCGCGATCGCCGCAGGCTTGATGAACAGACGGTCAAGAGAGTCGAAGTTCAGCGCCGCATCCAGCGCAGATACCTCAATATCCACACTCGCAATACGGTCAAGCTTGACCTCCACACTGTCTTCCTGCAGCTCCTGCGTCATGACACCCGCATCCGGGTCGAATTCCTGCGCCGTGTAGTTGACAGGCTTGCGCACCTGTACCGTGTCGCCCTGCTTTGCCGCAAACGCATCGGAGAAGTCGTTGTGGACCAGGCGCGGAAACACCAGATTGTCCATCAGATGCGGCAGAGCCGTGCGTGCGATTTCCTTGAGTGTAACGAAATTGTTTGCCATAAATCAGATACCTCCATGTTTCAATGTCTTTTTCTTCTGTAATATTCATCATCCGACAGCGCATCCTCGTCCACGCCGCCGCCCGGCAGAACAGAAACCCCGCTCGCCGTACCGCTCCCGGTAGTACCGCCCCCGGCAAAAACGCCTGCATCCCCGCAGACACCGCCCATGTTCCCGGAACCGGAACCCATCCGTCCGCCGCCGGCAAACAGATACCCGCAGTCCCGCTTCAGACGAAGGAGCTTTTCTTTCAACGCACGGATGTCCGGAACCCCGTCCGCACCGGCAGATGCCGCCAGCGCCGCTGTGTCCGCATCGAGCAGACGACGCACGATCTCCGTGTCCCGCGCCCCGGATGCTTCCACCAGCATATCCACAGCAAGAGATGCACGCATCTTCGCCAGAGCCGCACGGTGCTCCGCCAGCACAGCCGCCTCCCCGGCATCCGCAGGTGCTCCGGCATCCGCAGATCCCGCAGATTCAAACGAACCCGCAAGTATCGCCGTTTCCGCCGTTCCTTCCATCCCCGGAAGTCCCATCGTTTCCTCCATCATCCATTCCCCCTTTCATTTTCATAGGTTTTCATTTCCATCAAGGTCTTTTTGGCACTCTCCTCACTTTCCCCGTAGTATTTCGCACGAAATTCCCATTTGGTCATAAGACCCGCGTTGACTTCCCGCAGGTCGCGTTCCCGCTCCGCCGTCGGGTCAACAAAGAAGCTGTCGTCAAAGTCCACGCAGATCCGCCCGGGAGACGGCAGAGACAACCCGCACAGACCGACAGTGTAGTAATACGCCACCTCCGTCACCCCCCGCAGAAACGCTTCCACAGAGAGGTAGTGCTTCATCGCATTCTGCATCATCTCCTGACGGTCGCCCGCATATTGGGTCGCCGTCACCACAGATTCCCCGGAGAACCGATAATGCCGGCACCCGAATCCCACTTTGAACGACAGGTAGTCCAGCTGTGCCTGCACCGCGGCGGCATTTTCTCCGGCACGAAGCTCCGGATTGTGCTCCACGATCATCGTGTCCGCAGAGAGATCCCCGTCCCCGACCGTCACAAACAGCTGCTGTGCCACGTCGTCGGGCGCAATGCGCCGTCCGTAACCATCCTCCTGTACCAGATTCTGGTTCAGAAAGACCTTCTTTCCGCCGAGAAACAGATCGCGGCAGAAATTGTTGTATGCCAGATCCACCCCTTTCAGATTGTCGTATGCAGACGCAAACACGGAACAGCCCATCCCGTTTTCGCGCAGAACCCGGTCGCACGGCACCACATTCGGTGTCAGCACGGAGAACAGCTTCACAGGAGAGATGCACTTTTTCAAGACCCCGCGCGGCAGAGTAAGCACCCGCCCGTCCGCCTGGGACAGAAGAATGTTTTCCACATTCCACCGCCCGTCAGAACGTTTTTCATGTACTGTCAGAAACATCGGCGGAACACCCGTTTTTTCTTTTCCGGACACTTCTCCGCCAAACGCTCCCAGAAACGCGCAGGAGACGATCTCCCCGTCTTCGCACCGTAAGGGGAACATTTGGTCGGCTGAGCAGAACGACAGCCGCATCCCGTCCGCCGAGACCATTTCCCCGTCCCCGTCGCACAGTACCCCGGTGAAATGCGCCACACACGCACCGGTCCCCAGCGCAAACGCTTCTTCCACAAAGCGATTCAGCCGTCCCCAGAAGTTGCCCCCGGTCAGGATCCCGCCCATCCCGAAGCGGTCACCGAACAGTACACGGCTGACCGTTTCGTCTTCACAGCGAAGCTGTGTCCGGTCGTTGATGAGCATCGAGGCCCAGTCTTCACAGACCTTCTTCGCCATCCCCATCCGGTACATTTCGCGGCGCACAGGCCCCAGCCCCTGCCGCGTTTCCGTAAAGACATGAAACGCATCGTGCCGCCCGCTCCACCAGTCCCGCGCCGTGTCCACCGCATCATACAGCGCCGCATCCGGCGCATATCCGTACCGCTGCCGCAAATACGCCAGCACAAGTTCCCGTTGATTTCTCACGTTTTCCTCCAAATTTCTTCTCTTTTCTTTCGATTCTTTCTTCCCACCGCGATTCCGACCAGGGTAAGAAGGATGCCTTTCCATTCCTCTGTAGGGGCGCCCATTGGGCGTCCGTTGCCAAACGGTATGTCGCGCATGACGTTTAATAACAAAATCGACGTGTTTTCATAATGTTACGACATCATATCTTCTTGTTCCGGACGCCCAATGGGCGCCCCTATAGGGATAACGAAATCATTCCTCCTTCTCCCCGCTCACCAATTTCCCCATAAACCGCTCAAACGCATACTCAAACGCATCCAGAATATCAATGTCCGAGGTAAAATTGTCAAGCCGTGTATCCTTTTCCCGTGAGGAATCCCAGACCGCCCCCGAGAGCCCCGCCGCCAGATGCGGACAGTCCGATGTCAGAAACAGCCGCCCCGCGGCAAACAGAGAGGTCGCACAGGCGATCCGTTCGTGAATCGGCCGCTTCAGGGCGTTCAGTACAGACGGAATTGGTACATTTGTTCGGTTTCGCGGGTCGAAAATTGTGCGCCGCCGCTGCAGCGCACGTTTGAGACCGTGAATCAGATATTGCGCCTCACTGTCGCAGAACAGATAGCGGATAGGAACCCCCGGATACAGCCGCGAGACCCGCAGAAGAAACGCTTCGCACGCCCCGTTCACATCGTCCGCCGTCACTTCCCCCATGCGGTTGTCAAGAACAGCATCGCACAGCGCCGTCATGCGGGTAAAACCGGGAGAGAACCCGACAGCCACGAACGTCGTTTTGGAACGGTTCCCGCCAAAGTCCACCCCGACAGAAATGAACGAGAGATTTCCGACAGAGGACGGGTCCAGCGTAAATTGAGACGGGTCGTCCGCAAACCGCGGATAGACCATGCCCTCCGCCGCACACCGTTCCCCGAGAATGTCGCGCCGGTACCACAGAGACCCCTTTTCGTACTGCGCTTCGATTTCCGAGAGCCGTCCCGGCGGTACCGAGGGATTGTCGTAGATCGTGAAATGCGCGTAGTTGTAGAAATCAGGGGACAACGTCCCGTCCGTCACAGCGCGCGCATACCGGTCAAGATATTCCCGGTAGATGAACGCCCCCGGCGCTTCCGGGTTCAGATCCCAGAAGACGTGCCGGTCGCGCGCCGCAAGCTGGCGGGAGAACGCTTCTTTGATCATGTCGGGATGATGCAGATTGATTTCCGTCGCGATCCACATCCCGATGCCAAGACCGCGGATCTTTCGGAACGAGTCGGCATTCCGCCCGCCGGCAAACAGTACCACTTTGTCCCCGCAGAGGGTCGAGACCGTCAGCGCATCAAAGCCTTTGTACAGCCCCCAGCGGCACCGCCCGGCAAAAATGGCTTCCAGCCCGAACCCGTTGCCGTCCCCCAGAATCACCTTCGCCCCGGAGGTCGTCGCACCGGTCGCCAGATGCAGACGGTCGCGCGAGAATTCCAGCAGATGCGCAAACACGAACAGGTTGCAGACCGTTTTCCCGGAGCGAACCGCGCCCTCCGCCGCATTCAGCGTACAGAGCCGCGCCCGCCGCATATAGGCAAGATGCTTTTCCCCGAACCGGTAGTCAATCCGCCCCGTCGTCCTCATCCTCCGTTTCCGCACCGAGGTCATCCCCCGCCGTACCGCCGCCCGTATCCGTACTTATGTTCGATACAAGACCCCGGTTTTCTTCGGCCGCGGAGACCGCCCGGGAGAGATCCGCCGCCATCGCCGCCGACCCGAATACCGCTTCCCGGATGCCGCCCATGTCCGTAATCCCGGGCGCATCCCGACTCCCGGAGGACGCGTTTCCTTCCTCCACGCGGCGCTTTTTGTCCAGCTGCTCGTAGTACAGCTTCATCGCGTGATGATCCCCGGCAGACGCCATTTCCATCAGCTTTTTCCAGACCGTCCTGTTTTCCCTTATCACAGTGCCGCCACCTCCAATAGAATGTTTGTTCGTTTTCGATGCCAATATTATAGCACAAAATTTTCCGTTTGTCAATACTTTTTCCATAATTTCCCGAATTTATGTTCGATTCAAATTCCGTACATATCCGGTTCATATTCTACGGAGGACAATTTTCTCCGGATGAATTGAACAGAAAACGCCCCGCAGTATCCTGTTTCTGCTAAACAAAACTTTGGCAAAGATATAAAACAAACGGTTCGCACAATAAACTTTTTCTTTGAGGTAATGCTGTCAACTTAAAGAGCGGCGCACCTCGTATCGTGTAGGAGATGCCCACCGCCGCAATTTTTTAATGAAAAAAATCCTTAAAACCTCTTGACGATACGCCCGCGCCGTGGTATAATAATAGATAAGATAAAAAGCAAAATATGGGAACACAGGGAGCGGATGCCCACGGAAACCGTCCCGTGTGACCCAAAAACAAGAAAGGGGATCCTTATGGATTACGAAAAGAACCAAAAGTATTTCAAAACAGCCAACAAAACGATTCCGATCATCGGTGCCGTCGTTACCGTCATCGGTCTCGTTCTCCTGCTGCTGTTGAATTATCAGACCAAGATGATCGCCGCAGTCGTTGCCATTGTCGGTATCGTCATCATCATCGCAAGCCTGACCTCCGGCATGAAGGACGATGACATCGACGGTGCAGTCGCTTCCAAGATGAATACCATTGAAGCAGACGCATCCGAGATCTTCAAGTTCCCCCGCCGTTATGAAGTCCTCCATCCCGCTGTCATTCTCGGCGGCTACGACTTCACCCGTACCGAGGATTCCCCCGTCAAGCGCGGCAAGGACTTAAAGTACAGAAACGGTTATTACTGCGGACTGCTCATCAACTTCACCAACGACGGTCTCCGCATCCTGTCCAGAAAGTTCTCCATCCTCAAGGATGACTGCGTGGAAGAAAACCTGCATTTCGCTTGGGAAGAGCTCGAATCCTCCCGCCTCGACGAGCAGGAAGTTTCGTTCAAGATGGTCGACGGCAAGGATGCCACCATCAAGGTCGACGTCCTCAAGATCGTCCTCAAGAACGGCAAGACGCTCGAATATTGTGTCAAGAACACCGCCGACGTTGATGAAACGATGGATATGATCTATCGCCAGTGTGTCCGCGTCAAGCAGGAAGAGCTCAAGAACAAGGTATCCGAATAATCATTACCCAAACCCCCCGTGCCGCACGACCGTGCGGCACATTTTTGTATCAGAAGCCACATATCCAAAAGGAAAGGAACCCCCATGCCAAAACCAGATTACCGCCATTTCCTCGCCATCCTTGAAAACAAGGATGAGCAGACCGCCCCGTCGCTCTTCGCACCGTTCATCGACGATACCCTGACAGAACAGCTCATCTGGCGCCGCGGCCCGCAGCTCTGGGATACCCCGGAGCATTATACCGATACCATGATCTCCTTACGCGAACGCACCCGCGCAGATGTCATCATCCTCGATTCCCGCCGCTTCTGCCGCACGGAATGTTCCCGTATGCTTGCCGCCGCAGAGGAGCATTGCCCCGACGGCGCGGCATTCGTCGTTCTTTGTCAAAACCCCGAAACCCAGCGCATCGCAGAGTCTTCCCCCGTCGTCTGTGCCGTCGGCGGATATGAGGACTGCTGCCCCCGTACCAAACCGTTCATCCGTATGGACAGAACCCCCGAAGAAGCGATAGCGGAGGGTGCCGCCGCATGGTTCGCCCCCGACCACGCACAGGAATATTACAACCGTTATCATGACACCCTCACCGTCGCCGCAGGCCTCGGCGCCCCCTGGTGCGCAGAATCCGAACCGCTCGCCATCCACCGCGCCGCCGAACAGATGATGGAGCATACCCACAACCAAGGCTGGCTCCTCGGCTCCGGCGGCACCATCCCCGCAAATGCCTACCTCTCCCTCATCTCCCTCCTCGGCATTTACGGGCGATACCGGTAAAGTTGTTTTACCGTTTGCTGAAAAGAACGCAAGCAAAAAGGTTCGTACAATAAACTTTTCCCCTGAGGAGAGGGGAGAAGATGTTATGGATCTTCTGTGGATTGAGGTACGTCACCGCAACGCGGTAACTCGAAAATCTCTCGCAGAAGTGTCGCCCCCCAAAAACGACATTCCAGATAAATATAAAATCCATCAGCGGTGCGAAAGATTTCCAAATCCGCGGGAAGCAGGTTGCTTCCCCTACAAAATCATCCGATTGCATTTCCTCACACAAAACCGTCATCGCCATCTCATAAGTCGCCCGCATCTCCCCCCAAAAGATTCCCGCCCTCCATCTTCCCGGGAATCTTTTTTCACCCCAAACCATAAAAATCAAAGATTGTTAAATTTTTACACATAGAAATTTTACACTTCCGTGATGCCGCCGTAAAAGGAATTGGGTATAATCAATAACAGAAAGAAAAATCCCCGCAGGAAAGGAACTCCGCCATGAATCTCAACGCAGTCAACCGCTCCGTGACACTTCTGTCGCGGTTGTTTGATCCGGCAAAGCCGACACAGGCATACCTTGCGCCCACCATGGGAAAGCCGATGTTTCCGGAGCTGCCGGCGCCTTATTTTCTCCGGGCGGAACCGGAGGAGGAGGGCGTTTCGTCCGCCGCAACAGCAGAATTTCTGCGGAAACTGCACAAAAATCCCGACCTGAGGATGCACGGCATCACCATTCTGCATAACGGACGCATCATCTGTGAGGCATCGTTCGGTGCGCAGGACGTCCGCATTCCCAAATATACCTTTTCCGCCTGTAAAAGCATCGTTTCGCTGTGCATCGGTATCCTGTGCGGGGACGGAAAACTTTCCACAGACGAAAAACTCACGGACATCTTCTCCGACAGGGTCACGGCAGTAGCAAAAATGCGGCTGGGTAATCTGTCGGTAGAGGATCTTCTGACCATGCGCACAGGTATCCTTTTCAATGAACTGGAAAGCCAGACAGATGAGGACTGGATCCGCGGTTTTCTCAATTCCGCCATCACAGGAGAACCCGGCATAACATTTTCCTACAACAGTCTCAACACGTATATGCTCGCCGCCATCCTTTGCCGCAAAACCGGCATGACACTGTCGCAGTTCGCGGGACAGAGACTCTTCGCCCCGCTCGGCATCACGGACTATTTCTGGGAGACTTGCCCCGCCGGCATCGAAAAGGGAGGATGGGGTCTGTATCTGCGGCAGGAGGACATGGCAAAGCTCGCAACGCTCGTCCTGCACGGCGGCCGCTGGAATCCCGACCCCCAAAGCGGAAAAACGTCAATCGTTACACCCCCCGCTTCCCCGGAAAACGCAGAAACGTCAAACGATACACACAATTCTGTGTGCAGCGATACACAAATTATCCCGGAAGACTATCTGAAAAATGCTCTCACCGCCCATGCCGAAGCTCCAAAGGATTACGGAGACTTCGATTACGGTTACCAGATCTGGGTGTCGCGCAAGGATCGTCCGCGCGCATGGCTGTTCAACGGAATGCTCGGACAGAACGTGCTGATCTACCCGGATACCGACACCATCCTCGTCTCCAACGCCGGAAATGACGAATTGTTCCAGACAAGTCCCTATTATCGCATCGCAGAGGACTATTTCGCCGCACCCGATGCCCGCGCATTCCGGACGAATGCCGCAGCAGCTTCCGCCGATGCTCCCTCAAAAACACCCAGAGCCGCCGCAGACCTCCGCCTTGCCCTGGTCGAAATCCGACAGCATACAGAAAAAGAGCTTCTCACAGCTCAGATCGCCCTTGCCGCAGAAACTGCCGCCGCATTCTCTGCCACGACACCGCCCCCGCACACATCCAACGAAAAACAGGGCGGTTTCTTCGCCTTTCTGCGCCGCGGCAGAGGAAACAAAGAGAGCAGAGAACCTCGCGAGAAAACGCCGTCCCACACCCCCGCACACACCCACGCCGGAACGAATACCTCCCGTGAAATCACGGTGCTTCCCCCCGAAGCCGCCCCGTTCCTTGACCGCACGTTCACGATTCAACCCTCCCACACCGTCGTCACCCGGACACAGGATGCCCCCGATGATACCGCCGTCATCCCGTCAAACGCCGTCGGTTTGCTCCCCGTTGTCTTGCAGGCGGTGCAGAACGCATACACGCAGGGCTTCGTCTCCCTCTCCTTTTCCCGCACTATCACCGAGAATCCATCCTCAACTATACCGACAGAACAGCTCCTCGTCACTTACCGGGAACAGGAGGACACCCACATCTTCCCGGCAGGTGTGCTTTGCATGAAATATGCCCCGGACGGCACGGCTTCCATCTACGGAAAAAGCATCCGCTCCACCTGTTATTTTCGCGGAATCCCGTTCCGCATCGCCGCTTCCTGCCGCTTCACCCACGATGAGGAGCACCGCCCGGTCTGCATCCTGACTGTCGATTTCCCAGAGACCCCGTGCAGCAGAACCGTCAAACTGTTCTTAAACCCCACCCCGCACGCAAACGGCATCCCGGATGCTGTGCTCCGCCAGGAGGAGACCCCCGGTGCCGGCATGATCACCCGCGCCCTCATCAGCCAGAAGGTCCTGCTCGCTTCCCAACCCCTAATCGGCGGTACCATCGATAAAATCGACAACGCCTATCTCGACTACCGCGTCCGCCGGATGCTCGCCCCGGAACTGGAACTGAAAAGCAGTACAGCAGGGCAGGGGTAATGTTGTCAACAGAAGGGCAATGATGCTGATCTTGTATTTCGTACTGCAATCGGATGATTTTGTAGGGGATGCCTCAAACGAAGAGAAGAAAGTGCCTTAACCCTTCACTTGTCAACATCCCCCAAAAAACAAAACAGAGCGCCCGCGACCTCACATCACAGAAGCTCTGTTCCATTATATTATCAAATTGTCAGAATCCGGAAATCCCCCCGGACACAACCGTAACCCTTAATCCACAGGCTCCCAGTTCGCCACAAACTTAACAATCGCCTTGTCAATCGCGGACTGCTTCTTCTCCACAGTAGAAACCAAAGGCTTATCATCAAAGAAGATGGTCTGCAGAGAGTCGTTGAGAGAACCAAAGTTGTACAGGGACTGGAAATCAATGTACATGCTGTTCAGAAGCATATCAAGAATTTCAACGGAACGCTCGTCACGGGTATCCTTTTCCTTGTAGACCAGCTCATACGCAACAGGACGGACATACTGATGGGAATATCTTGCAAGTGCTTCCGTCAGGAATCCGTAATTTTCGTTTCCGGCAACCGTCTGCGGCAGAGCAATAAAGCAGGAGCCGTGCGGAGACAGGAATGCATAATAGCTGTCCTGATCCTCATCCCACTTCGGAGACGGCAGGATCAGATAGTCTTCTTCCATGTCACGCAGATGCGTTGCGGCAGATTCCAGCTTGTGCATGAAGAACAGCGCGCGGTTTTCCTCAAAGAGAATGTTGGAATAGTCGTTGATGTCGTCGGTATAGGTAATTTTGAGGAACATATCGGTGACATTTTCAATGACTTCGACCGCATGGTCGTTGTCGAGCAGATTGCAGGTAACGTTGGTGCCGTTAGCGGAAATTTCGGACATCTGCACACCGCAGCCGATGAGCGTGGTCAGCACGGATTCCGTGGAGTTGTGCATGGCAAAGCCGAAGAAGTCGTCGTAGACCGTCCACTTGTTGTCCATGTTGATGTCATTGTCCATCTCCTTGGTCATCGTGCGCAGCTGTTCCACCGTCCAGGTGCCGTCAAGGACAGACTGATAGATATCAAAATCATAGTCGTAGTCATTGTACAGCTTGAGGTTCAGGACCATACAGCACGGCATCTGATAGATACCGGGCGCGATGTCGGAGGAGGAGAAATACATGGCATCGTAGAGGCGCATATTTTCGTACATCAGCGGGTTCCACCACTGCTGATCCATTTCCAGATACGGCATGGCGTTCATGTCGGCAAGATAACCGCCGGTCGCCTGGGAATTCAGCGCAGCCAGCGGATGAATGATCATCTGCCATTCGTCGTCACCGGCGGAGACCATTGTCTTCAGCTTGCTGATGTTGTTTTCCTGCATATATTCAATCTGGCAGTTGTACTTTCCTTCCAGATATATATCACGGGTCAGGAGGGCATCGTTGACGACCTCACCGTTCATTTCGTCGCCGGGAATGTTGCTCTGCAAAAGTCCGGGCACCGAGTTGCAGTCGAAAATGGTATAGACCATCCCGCCGAGGTCCTTTTCGCCAAGACCGTCCAGAAGAGATGCTTCGGTTTCCGTTTCGGTCACAGCTTCGGTCGCGCTGTCCGCCGTCGTCGTCACATCGGTATTGCCGCTGTCCGCATCGACGCAGGAAACCACAGCCGCCAGCGTCAGGCACGCCAGCAGAAGATATTGAATGCGTTTCATGAGAAAACTCCTTTTACAATAATTTTACGGAATCCATATCCGTTATTTAAGATATATATTATATATTATACCCTATTTGGCGGTTTTTGTCAATCATTTTCCGCAATTTCGATGAAAAATATCAATCTGTTATAAATATTGGGAGAAAAAACACACACCGTGCCGCTGCACAGGTCATAAAAAATTCATATTTCAGCCGGAAAATGCTCTTGCAATTCTGTTGAATTTGTGGTACAATATAAGAAAGGACAGTGACAGAATGACTGACAGCCCCAAACACACATTTGACATTTACGCAATCGCAGAAGAATACCGACGGCGCGATCCCGATACGCTAACACACATGGAAAAGACCATCATCCATGTCGCAGATGCAACCCTGATGGATGACATCTTCATGTCCGAGGTTTTTCATGAGGATAAAGAGGGTGTAGCGTATCTGTTGAATATCATTCTGGAACGCGATGACCTCACTGTGAAATCGGTTTCGACCCAGCATGATATTACGAGTGCTTTCCGGCGTTCTATCCATCTTGACATCCGCGCGGTGGATACGGAGGGACAGGTTTATGATATTGAGATCCAGCGTTCCCGCGACGGCGCCATTCCCCGGCGCGCCAGGTTTTATTCGTCCAAACTCGACGGAGATCTTCTGGATAAAGAAGAAAATTTCAGGAATCTGGTCGATACCTACGTCATTTTCATCACGGAAACCGACATCTGGGGTTACGGTCTGCCGATTTATAAAGTGGAACGGCATTTTTTAAACAATCAATACATCGACTTCGGCGACGGTACCCATATTTATTATGTCAACGGTGCCTACCGTGCAGATGACCCCATCGGCCGCCTGATGCATGATTTTCATTGTAACAAAGCAGAGCATATGTATTCATCCCTGCTCGCAGACCGCTTGTCTGTTGTCAAGGGAAACGAAGAAAGGAGCATTCATATGGGATGGAATTCACAGGATATTTATGAAGAGGGACTTCAAATCGGAGAAACGCGCGGCGAAGCACGCGGCAAAGCCCTGGGTGCATCCGACAAGGAACGGCAGATTCTGTTCTCCATGTTCCGCCGGAATCAATTCACCAATGAACTGATCTCCGACATGACTTCGATCCCTTTGGAAACCGTCAACAAATTCGCACAGGAATATCAGAATCTCTGATTTCACCCGATTCCTTTACCAAAATACACAGGACTGCCGTAAGTACCACCGCGTACACAGCAGTCCTTTTTCCCGTTTCCCCATCATCTTCATGAAAAGTTCCCAAACTGTACTTGACTTGGACACCGTTGTGTGGTATAATAATTGTATTCTTGTAAAGAAAGGAACCCGATATGATAAAAATATCTCACCCGGCAAAGCGCGCCGTCATCCTGACAGCATTGCTCCTTTCCGCGCTGTTTTTGTTCACCGCCTGCGGCGCATCGGCGCAGAAAGCGGCGGCAGGTGCGATTCTCGACCGCGTGATCGCACGCGATAAAAACCAGATGACGGAGATCATGGGCAGGGAGATCACAGAACTGTCCGACATGGAGCAGTTCACGATGCGGCGCATGACCTATAAAATCATTTCCGCCGAAAAGGTGGACGATACCCACTGGAACGTCACCGCCGATACTACCGGATACGACCTGATGACCCTGTTCAACGAAGCCATCCTTTATGTGTATGACAGTGAGGATTCCGCCATCGCATCCACAGTCGCCACATGGGCGCTGGAAAAGCTGAACGGCGGAACCGCACAGACAGGCTCGTTCCGCGCGGTCATACCGCTTTTGTGTGACGAGACGGGCGCATGGACGCTCGATGCGGAGCGGGTCGGAGATGACCTGCGCGATGCCGTGACAGGCGGTGCGTATTCGTGGTACCAGGCATATGAAGAGGTCTTCGGTTCATCCGAAGAAAACACCTTATCCGGCAACGGCACGGGAGCGGACGATGCGGGCATCTGAATTTTTCCGGAAGTTATATACACCACGCTCCGCCCGTCCGCCGCATGACCTGCCCGGACAAATCTTCCCCATCGCCGTCCGCATCTGCGGATGGGGAATCCTTGCACTCCTCCCCGTGTACTGTCTTCTCATGATGGAATACATCCACTACGCGGACAAGGCGCGGTTTGCGACATTCTTTTTGGAACGGATGCCGGTCGTGCTGTTTGACATCGGACTCTTGTATTTGCTTTATCTGTGCGTTCTGTGCATCTGCAAAAAGGGATGGATATCCGTCCTCGTCTTCGGCGGCGTATGCGGTATTGTTTCGTATGTCAATTATCTCAAACACGCAATGACCGGAGACTATTTCTATCCGTGGGACTTCTTTGAACAGGCGGGAAAAGCCGGAGAGCTTCTGCACTTCATCACCGTGCCGTTCCCGCTTTTATACTGGTGCTTCATCCTCTTCGTGCCGGTCATGGCGGTCATCGTGTATTTTGCGGGTGCTTCCCTGCCGCTTGCATGGAGCGTGCGGATCCCCGCGGCGGCGCTCGTTGCAGGATGTATGGTCTTCTCCGTCTCCACTCCGGACAAGATCACAGGTCTGCTCAACAGAAATTCCCTCTATCTTGAGGACATGGCGCTCCAGACTTCCAACTACTCCGCCAACGGCTTCGTCGGCGCGTTCACAGTCAATATCCTGTCCGCAAACGTCCAGATGCCGGAGGACTATTCGGAAAATACCGTCACATCCCTGCTTGCGGACTGCACCGACACCCCGGCGGCAGAGAATTTTTCTTCTCCGGACATCATTGTCGTTTTGAGCGAAAGCTTCTGGGATCCGACCCTGCTTCCAGGCACGACCTTTTCCCGGGATCCGCTTGCCAATTACCGCGCGCTGTGCGCCGAGGAAAATACCGTCTCCGGCAGATTCTTCACAACGGGCTTCGGCGGCGGCACGGTGCGGCCGGAGTTTGAAGTCCTGACAGGTCTGACCACCGACTACCTGCCCTCCGGCTGTGTCCCGTGGCAGTACATCACGGAGCAGACGGACAGTTACGTTTCCGTATATAAAGATCTCGGCTATACAACAATGGCGGTGCATCCGTATACGTCGTCATTCTATTGCCGCAAGGATGCGTACCCCGACATCGGCATCGACAGTCTGTATTTTGAGGACGAAATTTACGCGCTCGGACAAACGGGCGAGATCACCGTCACCACCGATGGCGGGCAGATTTCGGACGAGACGTTCGTCGATTCCGTCATTTATTATCTTGAACAGAACTCGGATCCCCCCGTCTTCCTCTACGGCATTTCCATGGAAAATCACCAGCCGTACACCGACAAGTACGCAAGCTTCCCCATCACCGTTGAAAACAGTGCGCTCGATGAAACCGTCCTGAACGCCGTGCGGAACTTCACACAGGGCGTTTCCCACGCGGATGCCGCGCTCGGCAGGCTGGCGGACTATGTAAAGAACCGCGACCGTGACACCGTTCTCGTCTGGTTTGGCGACCACCTGCCGACACTCGGCTCGAACATGGGCGCATACGCCCAGTCCGGCATGGTCGGAACTTACGACGTCGCGGACTACGAGGCGCTCTATTCCACCCCGTTCCTCATTTACGCGAACTTCGACCTTGCCACAGGCGACACCGCCATGCTCCGCGCGGGCAGCGACAACAGTATCGCATCCTATAACCTCTTAAACGCCACCGCCCAGCTCATCGGCGCCCCGCGAAGTGCGTATATGCAGTATCTGGAACGCTATTACAGCGCCATCCCCTATTATAATATCCGCCTCCATATGCCCATCGACGGCGATGCGGCATATTACGCAAACGGGCATAAGATGCTGACCTACGACGTTGTCGCCGGACAGCGATATCTTTACAACAAATAAGCATAGCGAAGGGTTGCCGCACGCAAGTACGGCAACCCCGTTTTATTTATTCCGCTTTTGCCTGCGCGATCATCTCACACAGCGTTTCGTGCAGATTCGTCAGATACGCCGCATCCTTGGGATATTCCGTGAACGTGATGGGCGTTTCCAGGTTCCCTTCGATTGCCGCCATGACGGCTTCCCGTCCGCACTTTGCTTCCGCCAGCTGCATCAGTCGCAGATCCCGTAGTGCTTCTGCAAAGAGCAGATAATGCTGGGTCTCGTAGGCGGTTCCGTCGGGTGCGGGATAGACCTGGAAGGCGTCGCCCGCGGGCGCGAAATATTCGCCGTCCGTCACCCGGTAGGGATCAATGTGCGCAACCGAATACTGGCTGTTGTAGAAATTGAAGCCCCACTGCAAGAATCCGGCGATCCGGTATTTGTACAGCTGAACGCCGAGAATGCGCATCCGCGCACCGGGCATTGCAACGAAACGGTTGGACAGCTTCACGTTCTGCGAACAGCAGTAATACGTCCAGAGCCCCGGCACATCGCCCTCCAGAAACGGCTCGATGCGTCCGGTCGACGGGATCGGACGGTCCACGACACCCGCGCGGTAGAAATCGTAATTGGACAGCGCGTCCATGATGACAAATCCCCGCAGACAGTCCGTAACCTGTGCGCGTGCCGCGCCGTACCGCTCCAGATGTTCGACGTGCGGTTCGTCGGAGATGTGGAACACACAGCGGTCGGCAATGCCCCGCTCGCGCAGATACCGGGTCAGCGCAGGCAGAAACGTCTGCAAAAACGTGCGGTATTCCTCCGACAGGGAATCCGTTTCCCAGCCGAAGACCTTTTTGTATTCCCCGTCCACCGTCGCCATGATCTTCGGCGCGTGACCGGCACCCCATTGCGTGTACAGATGCGCCATTTCAAAATACCGGATGCCCTGCCGCTCCGCCATGTCGATCCACCGACCGAGTCGCGTAAAGTCAAACGACCACACGCCGCCGTCGCAGGTGATCTCCGTCAGCTGTACCGTCGTGCGTTCCCCGCCGACCGCGGTGTCCAGAGCCGGGGTGACGATCGGTGTCAGCAGCATATTGACTCCGCCGCGTACCGCCGCGGCGACGAAGTTCTCCACAATGCGCCAGTGTTCTTCCGACCAGACCGGCACCTGGTAATAATCGGCAAGACAGTCCGCGTGGAACCATTCCGTGTGCTGTAAGGTCTGCTCCGGCAGGAGCGCACCGACCACCGTCAGCGTAAACGCGGCGGAAATCTTCTCGTCCCCCTTTTCGTTTACCAGCGTCAGGCGGATCGGGCATTCCCCCGCCGGTGCATCCGCGGGAATATCCACGTCAATCCAGAGCGCGTGGGTCTCGCGCGACGTGATATAGACCTGCGTTCCGTCGGAAACCGGCATCAGCAGATCGGGATACAGCCCCGGCTCCCCGCGCAGATAATTGTCGTCGTGCCGCAGCTCGTAATAGGGCATCCGCACGGGAACCACCTCGACCCGCTGCGCCCGTACCGCATCCCCAAGCGCCGATTCCGCGCGGAAATAGCAGACTTCCTTGGCATCGATCGGATCCGCACCGCGGAATACCCACTGGAACGAGAAGCGTTCCCCCCGTACCGCACGCGCCGCAGAAAATTCGGAAAACCCGTCGACCGGACAGTCGCCGAAGCATTTTTCCATAGATGAAATCAGTTTGTGTACCGTTTTGCTCATAAATCCTCCAAGCTTTTTCGTTGCTTCTATTTTATCACATCCGGCGAGCGGTGTCAAGTGGGAGCGGACGGAATATGGAAGAATCCGGGAGAATTTTTAGCAGGAGTTGTACGGGTGAGCGTAATGGGAAGACTCGCACGAAAATCTTCTTCCGGGAGGGGGGCTTCTCGCGCGAACCTTTCAGTCTACATTCTCGCAAAACCGAGAAAATACGCTTTCGCTCTTAAGGCACATCCCCCAAAAGCAAAACCGTCCCACAGATCATCATACCCGTGGGACGGTCTCTTATATCAGACTACAAATTCCGAATTTTATCAGCGCAGGTCAATTTCCAAAAGATATTGACCGAAGCTCAGCGCAGGTCGATTTCTTTGTCCGCATCAGAGGAATCGTACATCGCCTGCATCATCTTGGAGGTGATGACGAACTGGTCGATGTGAGAGGGGAGCTTTTCGCCGGAGCGGATGCACTTGAGGAAGGAGTCGATCTCGCACTGGAACATCGGATAGGTGTTCGTGTTGAACGCTTCGGAGGTCAGCTTGCCGTCAGCAGTGCCCCACATGGTGAAGCCGCCGCCGTAGTTGAGACGGATGCCGGCCTTGTCGCCGAGGAAGTCGATGTAGCAGTCGGAAACACCGATGTTCTGTGCCCATGCACCGTTGAGGGTGATGGTCGGGCCTTCGGTGCGGACGAATGCGGTGACGGAGTCGTCAACGTCGTAGGTGCCGTTTTCGACGTCCTTGGTCATTTCGGACCACATGGATTCGTAGACGTAGTTCTTCATGTCCTTGCCGAGCTTGCAGAATGCCTTACCGGAAACGGTGAGGGGCTGCGGGTCGCCGGTACAGTACATGACGATGTCGAGGTAGTGAACGCCCCAGTCGATGAGTGCGCCGCCGCCTGCGATTTCCTTGGTGGTGAATGCGCCGCCCAGACCCGGGATGGAGCGGTGTGCGCGGAAGGAGACGTAAACGTGATAAACTTCACCGAGTGCGCCTTCTGCAATGAGGGAGCGGATCTTGTTGACGTTTTCGTTGAAGCGGTTGACGACACCGATGTTCAGAACCTTGCCAGTCTCGTGCTGTGCCTTCTGCATTTCGAGCGCTTCCGCATAAGTGCGTGCCGCGGGCTTTTCGCAGAGGACGTTCTTGCCTGCGCGCAGGAAATCGATGGAGATAGTCGGATGCATCTTGTTGGGCGTGCAGACGGAAACCGCTTCGATCTCCGGATCGTCCAGAATTTCGTGATAGTCGTAGATCGCCTTACCGCAGCCGTACTTTTCAACAGCAGCGTCAGCGCGCTCCGGGATGATGTCGCAGAAATACTTGATTTCGCAGGTGTCGTTTGCCATGTAGGACGGAATGTGCGCAGAGTTCGCAATCGTACCACAGCCAATCACAGCAACTTTGATCTTATCGTTTGCCATTTTGATGGTTCTCCTTTGAGATAGAATTTTCCGGTGATTTTTTGATACCGTATCATATATAGTATATCATTTTTTGCGCTGTTTGGCAAGAGGCTTTGGGGAAATAATTGTGAATTTTTTATCTTTTTTTGCGGTTCATCAAATTTAGCGGTTTTGCTGACAGTATAATTATGATTCGCTAATCACGATTATACCGAACGGATGCGTTTTGGCTTTATACAACAGAAAAAGACAGAACCTCCGCCAAGAGATCCTGTCTTTCAATAATCAATTCCTCAATCCGCCACATTCATGCGGAAATCAAATACCATCGGCGGAACGGCGGTCTTCCGGTCAAACGGCTTGCCGTCGCGCTTGGCTTTCTTTTCTTCGAGATCGTACCACAGATTGGTAATAGAGATTTCACCCTCCTGAATATCCGGAATTTCAAGGCCGCCGTCTTCGTAGAGAAGCGCATCGGCAATGTCGAGCTTTCCGAGCTTTTCCGCCGCAAGGGCACGGTAGAAACGGATGCGGTGCAGATGCTTCTGTTCCTCGGAGAGGGTGTCGGTGTATTCAAACAGCACCTGCCACATTTCGGCACGGGCAAGCATCCGCGCGGTCATCTTGCAAAGGGAGTTGTCGTCCTTTGCCATGTACGAAGCGGACAGCATCGTTTCGGCGGCGGCACGCTGGTTTCCGCGGATGCGAAGAAGCTCGGCACGCGCGTAGGTGTTCCATGCGTTGGTGCGGCAGAGACAGGATTTCTCCAGCTCCGCTTCCGCATCGTCAAACTCTTTGTCCGCCATATAGGCGCAGGCAAGCATATAGTGCGTCTTCCAGTAATACTTGTCAGGGCCCAGCGCGGCTTTTTTGAGAAGACGGATCCACTCGTTTCTGCGCTGGTAGGAGATGGGTGCGACTGTGTCGTCGTCGTTGTTTTCGTTCAAGGAACCGGTCATCAGCAGATGCTCCCACATCTTCTGTTCTTCGCCGGTCACACCGAAATCGAGATGCGGGCAGATGTGCGGCATTCCTTTCTTGTCGCGGCGCAGATTTTCCAGAGCCGCCCAGCCCTCGCCGTAGATGACAGCGGGAACCGCGGTCAGCGCCATCGCTTTCGTGTCGATGAGCTCCTGCTCCATTGCCGCAATCGGTGCTTCTTCTTCCAGACGTGCGTAAACTTCGTTCTGCGCGTCGTGCCATGCACCGTGAACCTTTGCGGGGTCGGCGTGCAGAGGGCCGTAATATTCGATCCACTCCCACGCGGTCTTCGGCGGCATCGGAATGCACTCAAACTGGGAATGCGCCAGTCCGCACTGGATCTCGCAGTAGCGGCCGTCCTGATACTTGCCGTGTCCGTCGTCGCCGGACAGGAAATCCTGCCACTTCCTGCCGCCCTGTCCACGACCCCAGACAAACAGCTTTCTGCCCTTGAGCCGGGAGGTGGAAGCCTCCACAAGACCGTAGCCGTTTTCGTCAAGATGGGAGGTGTAGTAACGGGAGGTTGGGAGCGTTTTGTAGAAATAGTCCACCGCGATCGGATTGCGGGTCGGATAGGTCACGTCCACGCCGTTGTATTCCGGCACGGGAACGCAGGAGACCTTGCCGTTAACCGGGGTGTAAGCACCGTCCGCCGGAACGATGTTGCGCGCCTTGTCGTCAGACGGAACGGCAATGTTCGACCACCAGTACATCGCGGTCTCCCGCCAACTGTCGTTGACCACGCGCATCCGGCAGTGTAAGAACTTCGCGCCCTCGGGCAGATAGAAGTCCATCTGATGCGTGACAGCGCGGATCCGCTCATAAGAGTACATCCGCAGAACGGGACAGCCGAGCCCGGACTGTTCTGCCGTCAGCGTTGCCGTGAAAACGGTGGAGCAGGTGTAGGGATGATGCCCGACAAACGCGCCGCAGTTCCATTCCACACCGCCCGATGCCCACGCATTGCGCAGTGCCAGATACGCGGGACGGTAGACATGGTTTGCAAACAACAGCTCCTTGTCCGCATCCTTGTCGTAAAGCGACCACAGCTTACCGCCCTCACCGGGCACAAAGGTCGCACGGAGATGTTCGTTTTCCAATACATAGCACTCCACGCCGTATTTCGGCAATTCGTGGGTGTAATTGTCCTGGGATTTGTACGGGAATGCAGAGGACAGACCGCTGTAGGAGAGCCACAGCTCATCGTCATCGGCAAGGTCAGATGCCGGCCCCTCGCTGTCGGGATCCGGCTGTCCGATGTCATACAGAAGCGGCAAGGTCGATGTGCCGTTCATTTCCGCCGACCAGATCGGCAGAGTGGATTTGGTTAAGGTTGTCATGTTGATGTTCCTCGTTTTTGAAGAATTGGGGGTTGTGGGGTGGGGAGGATGATGGAGAAAATGCTGTCAACTTAAGGGCGACGGTGAACGGTTATGATAGAAAGACGGGCATACAGGCGACTGCGCCTTCCCTCACCAGGGAAGGCGTATCTGTCACCGTTCAGTTATTTTCCCTTGCAAAATAATATTGTCGCCTTCAAGTCCCCGCGTCTCCTCCCTCATACATACAGCTGCTTCACCGAAAACGCCTTTTTGTCCCCGTCAAGGGAGATCACCGTACCGCCGATGCGGCCGCGGGTGTGGTAGTCGTAGGTTCCGGTCTTGACACCGTGGGTGTAGCGGATGCCGTCAGCGCCAAGGACGGAAAGCTGGCACTTGTGGCAGTGCCCCATGAACACACCGTCCACGTTTGCGGCGAGAAACCGCTCCGACATGGAGGGCTGGAAGTGTCCGATGGGCATTTTTTCATTTTTGTAGCCGCTGTCGCCGGGATGGGCGGCGGGGAGAACCGTTTCGGGGTTGGAATCCTCGCAGGTGTTCGGGGAGAGAACATCGCGGTCGGAGACGGTCGCAGGATCGGTTCCCGCAATGACATAATTGCCGGGCGCGCCGCCGTCGTCCCCGGACTGATACCCGGCATCGATCATCGCACGGATGTAGTCCTGCACGGGAATATGGAAGCAGACAAAGCCGGGAACGGGCGTCTCTGCGTTCAGTTCCGCGGCACAGTCCGAGAGCCACTGCCGCTGCCGTTCGGTAAAGCCGTGAACGCGCGTGATCTCCGGATCCGTCCCGCCGTAGCAGGTGTTGGAGTCCATCATGTAGAGCACGCGGGACAGCACCGGCGCGTTTTCCCCGTCGCGGTCGTAGATGCCGACGACGTAATTGGCGTTTCCGTCGGTCGTACCTCTTTGGAACAGACAGTTCTGCGCCTTTTCCAGCCGTCTGCACTGCTCGTGAACGCCGATTTTACTTTCGTTGTCGTGATTGCCCCACACAGGCGCCCACGGAATGCCAAGCGACTCCATGAACGCAATGAAGCCGTCCAGCGCACGGCCGCTGTCGTCAAACTCACCGTAAACGATGTCGCCGGTGATGATGATGAGATCGGGCTTCGATGCCGCGACCGCCCGGCGGATGGGCGCGTAACAGCACTGCTCGACGTTGACCGTCCGCCACGCTTCAATTTCGTCGGGACGGAGACGGTCGGGCGTTCTCTGCTGTTCGGCATCAATGACCTGCATATCGGTCAGCTGGAGAATGGTAAAGGGTCTTCCTTTTTCTGTATAAACTCGGGATGCGATTTTCATTTTGCAGATTCCTTTGATGCAATCAGAAATGTTCGTAAAGACCGTTAATGCGTTTGGGGAATGCGCGGAAGAAATCGGTCACACTGCCCTCGATTTTCACGCCGTCCAGATACGCGGCGGTTTCCGCCGTGAACGCATCCGTACCGTACATAAACTTTGCAAGCGCGGTCGGTCCGACGGTCAGATCGGCTTTCGCCGTGTCGGAGAGGGTCTCGACTTCGCACGTTCCGTTTTCAAACTCCACACGGTAGGTGCCGCGCACCGTTTCGAGATTGTCCTCGACACGCAGGGTGAAGTGACCGCGCTCGGTCGGATAGGCATTGGCGCGGAGCATCGCTTCGGTGTCGAGAATACGCGCCATGATGTCGGGATGGATGTCGTAACGGGTATCCATAAAGTGCTTAAAGCACAAGTCAACCTCCGGCGTCATGCCGATGTCGCGGAAATGCACAGTCTTCAATTCGCCCTCGTACATCCGTAAAAAAGACAAGAGATGCATCAGCGCATCTTTGTTGAGATACACGATCTCATGCACGATCAGATTGACGGAGATCATGCGGTTGATGTTGTCGTAATAATTGTCGATCTGCGTGATGACATACCCCTCGCACTTGCCGGCATCGTTATAATAAAGATAGGTGACACACTTGTCTTTCTTGAAACTGCCGACCGATTCGCGCTTGAACGTCAGATTGCGCGGCACGGAAAACGCTTCAAACACGTCGAGAATGTCCTCGGGACGTGCCGCTTCGTCCAGCGGAACGAGATCGGGATACCGCGGCAGAAAGTCAAGCGCTGACATCGGCATATCGGTGATAACGGTGTCCGCCACACGTTCATAACCGAACTTCCGGTAATAGGAGAACGAAAACGGGTGCAGGATGCTGACATACCAGCCGTATTCACGGGCGCGGGGCAGCATATCTTCAAGCATCGCGCGCACACATCCCTGACGGCGGTACTGCGGACGGGTGCCGACACCGCCGACGGTCATCGTGGGAATCCAGCCTCCCGCATACCGGGTCAGTCTGGTTCCGATGGAGGCATGAGACATCTCCCGTCCGTCTTCGGTGTACTGCTGATACCCGATGTTCTTGAACGGGCCGTTTTCGCTGATATAAGTTTTTGTGATCATATTGCTTGGTTCCTTTCAGAAGCTGTGATTCGTTTGCATTCAGTATAGCATGAAATCCGATTTTTTGCAAGAGGTTATGGAAATATTTATGAAAATTTCCTTATCCCCCCATCACATCCCCCGCCATATCCGCAATTTCCCTTGCGAGAATCCCGCGGGAGCCATGAAGCTTCTCCGCACGCTCCCCGGAAAGTCCGTGAACAAACGCGCCAAGCGCGGCAATTTCCACCGGGGGGAGCGCATCATCCACGCGGTTTTGTGCGAGCAGTGCGGCGGTGATGCCGGTCAGCACATCCCCCGAGCCGCCTTTCGCCATCGCGGCGGAGCCGGAGGTGTTCAGATACACGGTTTTCCCATCCGTGATGACAGAGCGCGCATCTTTGGCAATGAGAATGACCCCGTGCGCCCCGGCATACGCGGCGGCAATGTCGATGAGGGATACTTTCAATACCGGCACACTCTTCCCGGTCAGGCGGGAAAATTCGCCCGGATGCGGTGTCAGAACGACCGTCGTCCGTTCAGCAGTACGGTCAAGCAGGTCAGCAAGTGCTGTGTCCCGGGCGATGTGATTTATCGCATCCGCATCGACAACGATGGGGGCGGAAACGCATTCCAGTACGACCCTAACAAGACGGTGCGCTGTTTCCGACATCCCCAGTCCCGGGCCGAGCACCACAGTATCCGCGCGCGCAAGAGCGGATTTCCAGATGTCCGCCGCTTCCGGCGTAGACGGAATGTCCTCCGCATCGGGAACATAGGTAGACAGCACCGCTTCCGGCAATAAGGTCTGCAAGGGAATGCGGTTGTCCTCCACGGTGACGATCTCCACCAGTCCCGCACCGCTCCGGTACGCGGCAAGCGCGGAGAGATACGCCGCACCGCACATATTTTTGCACCCGGCCAAAATCACTGCACGACCGAATGTCCCTTTGTTTCCGTCCGGCGCACGGGCAGGAAGACGGCAGAGATCGTCCTCTGTCATCCGGTACACAGGCGGCAGAAACGGCGGTTCTTCCGAAAGCACGTCATCGCCGATGCCGATGTCCGCAACCACGGTATTCCCACAGTAAAGACAACCGGGATACAAAAGCAGTCCGCGCTTTTCGTGCGAGATGCACACGGTATCCGTCGCACGGATGGCAGTCCCCTGCACTTCCCCGGTCAGCGCATCAATTCCCGAGGGGATGTCCACGGCAACAACAGGAATCTCCTTTCGCGCCGCATACCGGTTGACCGCATCAATGACAGCCGCCGTCTCCGCCCCGACCGGTCGCGACAGCCCGATGCCGAAGACCGCATCGACGATGCAGTCATAGTGTATCGTTTCACACAGCGCGGTGTAAATCGTTACACCTTTTTCCTTTGCCGCTTCATACCAATACCGGCATTCCGGCGACATTTTTTCCACGCCCGCAGAGATACCCACGGCAGGTATGCCACCGGCAAAAATGCCACCGGCAAAAATGCCACCAGCAAAAATGCCGACCGAAAGAATGTCAACAGCGATCCCGCCCGCAAGAAGCATCGGTGCCAGCGCATACCCGTCACCGCCGTTATTGCCCATTCCGCAGATAATGAGGATCCGGGACGGCCGGTTCCAGAGTGCCGGATACGTTTTTTTCATATAATCATACACCCATCGCGCGGCGCGCTCCATCAGAACGCGGGAGCCATTGATGACTTCGCCGCCGGAGCCGCTTTCCGAGAGCAGCTTGATGGCGCGCCGGTCGCAGGCGTTCATTTCGGTGGGGGTGAGGATTCGTTTGGGCATGGTGGAGGCTCCTTTACAATTTGATGATATTATTGTATCACATTTCAAAAAGAATTGCAAGAGACTTCCGCATTTTCAACAAGTCACTCTTGCAATTCCATGCAATCTGTGCTATAATGTATCCATCATAAAGATTGGAAAGGAGCCCCCATGAGCAACACCGAACGCCGCGAAAAAGGGTTATTGTTTCTCGCCGATGATGACGACTGGGCGGAGATGAAGCACGCCCGCCGACTGCTCTGGAAGATGAACCACACGGATACGACCGATTTTGACGGAATCCGTGCCATTGCAAACGAGCTGCTCGGCAAGTCCGATGAGACGACCTTCATCAACCCGCCGTTCACCTGCGATTACGGTAAAAACATTGAGGTCGGACGGAACTTTTTCGCAAATTACAACTGCATCATCCTCGACAACGCAAAGGTAACAATCGGCGACAACTGCCTCATCGCGCCGAACGTTTCCATTTACACCGCCGGACACGCCGTGCATCCGGACAACCGCGCAGGCGGCTGGGAGTACGGCATTCCTGTCACCATCGGCGACAACGTGTGGATCGGCGGAAACACTGTCATCTGCCCCGGGGTGACGATCGGCGACAGCGCCGTCATCGGTGCCGGCAGTGTCGTCACGCACGACATTCCCCCTATGACCGTAGCCGCAGGCAATCCCTGCCGCATTCTGCGCGCAATCACCGAGGACGACCGGAAGTATTATTTCCGCGACCGGGAGATCGATCCCGAAACGCGGGCGACGATGGACAATCAGTAAATCCCGATTTCACAAGAAAGGAAACTTTCACACATCGAAAGTCATGATCATATAAATGAAAGATTATTGCAGTTACGTCAACATTTTCCACGGCTGTGCGGAGATCGACCTGCCCACCCCCGAGGGCATCGCCGCATCGTGGCACTTCATCAAAGGACTGACGGGAAACACGTCCCCGGCGGCTTGTCTGCCGTTCGGCAAATTCTCCTGCGGCTGTTACAGCGGCGGTTACCCCACCGGCTACGGACGGCAGGAGATCAACTCCGATACCTGTGTAAGGAAGCTTTCCGACAAGCTCCTGACGCTGGGCGTTTCCCATATGCACCAGCACGGCACGGGGGGCATCTGTACTTATTACAATTACGCCGTGACAACGCCGTTTTTCGGTTCGCCTGACAACATCACACATCCGCGCACCATCGCAAAGGAGGATGCGTGTCCCGGCTATTACAGCCTGGAAACGGTCGAGGATAAGTTGTCGTTTGAGGTCACGATGGCGGAGAAATGCGCCGTTCATCAGTACCATTTCGGCAAACCCGGCGGCAGGATCGCGGTGGACTTTGCCAACAACGGTCTGTACAACAATCCCCATCTGCGCCGTCCCGCATATAACGGCCGCTTGACAATTCTGTCAGATCACGAGGTCGCGGCAGAAGCGGAATTGCAGGGTGTGCGCCTGTACTTCCACGTCATCTGCGAAAATGCGTCGTGTGTAACGCTTTACAGCGGTACAGAAACGCTCCCCGGAACGGAATATTCCTTTGCATCGTCCGACGGCGGGGTCGGTGTCATTTTCGACAGCGATTCAGAGGATGTGCGCCTGAAAGTCGCCGTGGCATCAAAGAGTGCCGCGCTCGCGGCAGAACAGGCACGCGGGGAGAGGCGTTCCTTTGCCGAGATCGCAGATGCCGCATACAAGAGCTGGAACAAGTATCTTTCCGCCATTGCTATTGAAGCAGACGAGCGCACGAAGCGCATCTTCTATTCCAACTTCTACCATTCGCTGACGAAGCCCTCCGACTGGTCGGGCGAGTCCCATCTTTATGACACTCCCGACTACATGGTCGACTTTGCCACGATGTGGGACATCTACAAAACGGAGCTGCCACTGATCTTTTCCCTGTACCCCGAAATCTCGACAAAGATCGTCAACACCTATCTCAACGTCTGCGACAAGCTCGGCATTTTCCCGAACTGCCTGCTCATGTACGACGATTACGAATTTTCCGCAAACCAGTCCTCCATGCTCGGCGATTATCTGCTCTGCGATGCCTATTACAGAGACGTCCAGAACGTGGACTGGAATCACGCCCTCGACTGCGCCAAACGCGATATGCTCCGCCCGTCCTACGACCGCTTCCGCGAAACAGGCAGCTGCGAATACGCGACCCATACCCTTGACATGGCAGAGGGCGCGTGCAATATCGCCGCCGTTGCAAAAGAATGCGGTAGGGACGACATCGCAGACTTCTTTGCGCCGTATGCGGACAACTGGAAGAACGCCTTTGACCCGAACACGGGACTGCTGACCGAGACCTCCGAGTATTACGAGGGCAATCACTGGAACTATTCGTTCCGCCCAATGAACGACATGAGCGCCCGCATCGCGCTGTGTGACAGTATCAACGGCACTGCTGGCGAAGCGTTCCTTGCGTACCTTGACCGCTTCTTCGGATTCACCGATGCTGCCGACGTTTCCGCGCGCTTTGAGGGCTACAACAACGAGTCCGACATGGAGTCGCCCGCATCGTACCTGTATCTCGGTAAAACGGGGCACGACCGCTTCTGCGATGTTGTCACGGCGGCGGAAACGTATATGTTCCCCGAAGGCCGCGGCGGCATTCCCGGCAACAACGACTCCGGCGGCACATCCTCCTGCTACCTCTGGAACACGCTGGGTCTGTTCCCCATCACCGGTCAGAACCTCATCTTCGCCGGCTGTCCGCAGATTCCGGGTGCGACTTTGCATCTGGCAAACGGAAAAACGCTGTCCATCGTCCGGCAGGGCGAGGGCAAATATGTTGAGTCCGTTTCTCTGAACGGCAGAGTGCTCGATGATTTCCGCATGACCGTCCGCGAGATGATGGAGGGCGGGGAGATCGTGTTCTGTATGAGATAACGGATTTCCGTAAATAAAGATACCCACCCGGGCGGAAAAACGGTTTCCATTTTGGGTGGGTGTTTTTTATCCTTTTATAGAACCGGGCGCGTGGTTATCTCTTGCGGCAAAGATACTTTTCCAGCTTCTCTTTCATCTTATCGGGAATTTCCCGTGTTACCGGCAGATACACCGCATTCGCCATGCGTTCGGAGAACGCCGTGATGAATTCCATATCGCGGATCATATGCTCCGTTTTCATTGAAGCCATCGTGTCGTAGGCGTTGTGGATCATTGCGGTCTCGCGCGGGGCGGCGCGGGCAAAGGAGACGGAGGGAATGCCTTTGTCGGAAAAGGGCGTGGAGTCGGAGGAGTAGACGTCCTGATAGGGCGCGGTCTGGAAGCCGTATTCGCGGCCCATGTAGGAAATGTAGTGGACAAGATGCTCTTCACTGGTACAGCAGGCAATAAATTTGCCCATCGTACAGCCGATCATGTCAACATTGATGCACAGACCGATTCGGTCAAGCTCGCCTGAGTGGTTTGCGCAGTACGCCTTGGAGCCGAGAAGCCCCCGTTCCTCGCTTCCGCACCAGACAAAGCGCAGGGTACGCGCGTGTTCATGCGCGGCGAAATATTCCGCCATCGCAAGCAGGCAGATGGAGCCGGACATATTGTCATATGCCCCCTGCGACAGGGGCGTGGAATCGTAGTGCGCCGTGAAGATGATGACTTCCTTTGCACGTTCGGCATCCGTTCCCGGCAGGTCCAGAATGACATTGTGCGACTGCGCGGTGTATTCGTGCTGGCAGAGCGTGATCTTCGCGGTTTTCGCGTTGTTTTCGATGAGCGTGACCGCGTCCTTTGCGTTGATGTGAACGGCGGGAAGCTTTTTTCTGCCTTTCTTTTCGCCGTTGGCATCGGCAACCCAGCCGCGCAGCTCCCGGCGATCCATGTCGCGGTCGGTGAAATTGACATTTCCGTCATAGGAGATGATGCCGACCGCCCCCCTCTCGCACAGATCCTGATAGAGCCAGTACCCGAGATAGCCGTCAAAGAGGACGATTTTCCCTTTAACACCGGCAAGGGACATTTTGTCATCGTTTGCCGTCAGATAATAAAACGGCGCCTCCACCTCACCGGAGCCTGCACACATATAGCCGCGGCACGGAACCTCGTGAATTCCCGTATCGTCCGTTATTTGCAGAACCGCCCGGTGGACATCGCCCATCTGAACGTCAAACGGGTCAAGCCGCGCATCCAGCCCAAGATTTTTCAGATGAGTGATGAAATATTCAGCGCACGCGGTCTCCGCATCCGTTCCGCCGATGCGGATATAGGCGGTATCGCGGAAAATCTGCGAAACGGTTTCGCCTGTCATGGGTATCATAGAAAATTCCTCCGTTGTGTTTTTGTTATTTTGATAACAGTATATCACATTTTGGAGGAATTGTAAAGAGATTTTGGGATTTTTTGTCAGATTGCGGGGAATCCGGAGGAAAGTTCACCCCTCTTTTTTCATCCGTTCCGCCACATCTTCACAGTCAAACAGCTTGCAGTTATATGCGCAGAGAACCTCTCCCGTCTCCCGTGCGACGACGACGAAAAACGGATCGCCCGCAAGCGCGGTGTTGCAGATACCGCTCCTGGTCATGCGTGCGCCGGCATCCCAGGTGTAGCATTCCGGCGGGATGCGCCACTGCCCGCAGCCGAAATTGAGACACTTCACGTCGTGATAAGCGTGCGCGCGCCCAAGCCACGTCGGACGGTATTCTGTTTCCGTTGAGACGTGCGTGAGATCGTCCGTCACCGCACGGTAGGCAAAGTGCTCCAGATTTTTCTTTTCTTTGTACCAGCGAACAAGGTTGTAAAGATACCGGATGAGCACATAAAGCGGGTACAGTGCAACAACGGCGGCAACGATCGGGAATTTCGAGACGATCAGATACAGAAGCAGTGCCAGCAGTCCTCCTCCGACAAACCGGACAGAAAACGGCTCCGTCAGAAGCCAGATCTTATGCTTGTGATACTGCATGGCATCGTGGAAAATGCGGTCAAGGGTCAGAGGGGTTTTGGTCATGGTGAGAAAACTCCTTTTCGCGTGTTGTTTTGATTACAGTATAGCATAGAAAAGGATGTTTGTCAAGTGCTTTTGTGATTTTAAGGCGATTTTCGCATTTTCATATGTCAGACCTCAACAAAATCATAGAAACGCTCCGGCCTGCCCATTTCCAATTTGTAACTTTCACTGAATCTTGTCATTATAAATGGACAAGATTCGTGAATAGGTAAAAAAAATCCCCGGATAAATCCGAGGAATTCTTTTGGTTGCGGAGAGGGGATTTGAACCTCCTGACCTCCGGGTTATGAGCCCGACGAGCTACCGGACTGCTCTACTCCGCGATATTTTGTTGCTCTCATCTGAGAACACATATATTATACCACAGAAACATGGATTTGTCAATAGGTTTTATAAAATTTCTCCGGAATTATTTTTTGCTGTGGCAGGATGCGGTCAGAAAACGATATTCACGCTGAACGAATTGCCGCATCTGGGACACCGGACGGTATGCTTACCGGTCTTGCGCGGCAGACACAGCTCCGCATGACAGCCGGGGCAGGTGCGGTAGCGCTTGGTGCCGATGTTCTTTGTACGGATGCAGACCTTCTTCCACCATGCGCCAAGCGAGCGGAAGATGGCGATGTTCTGCGTTTTCGACTGGACTTGGGTCTTGAAATTCCAGTATTTCATGTTCTCCGCACGTCTTGCGGGCAGGTTTTTGGAAAAACAGCGGAACAGCATCCAGACCGCCGCCGCGGTGCAAAGAAGCGAAATCACGGTATTCTGCGCAAACAGATTGACCGCCCAGAGGATGATGTACAGCCAGAACAATGCGTGGTTGAGCGCATCCATGCCGTTTCTGCCGTACATAAAGCGCATCAGTTTTTCAGCGAGTTTCATTTTTAATATCCCGATTCCTTTTTTGATATGCAAAATATTATACCCTGAAATTATGAAACGGCTGTGAAATTTTATCGGATAATATCAAAATTATGTGAAAACAATTCGTGCGGGGTGATTATGATAAAAATTCCGCCTTTTTCAGTTTTCCATACCATCGCTCCGCTTCCTCTGTGGCGGCATTTTTCTCCTCCTGCGAAAATACGCGGAAGCACTCCACATTCAGCTTCCCGTCCTTACATTTCCACTTTCCCGCAACGGTTCCATCAAGGAGAACAGGCGCAAGAACGATTCCCTGCAAGTTGAAAATCCCGCGCACAAATTCTGTCGGCACGAAGATGCTGTCCTTTTTTTCATATCCAAGCATCAGCTGGTCAAATCCGGCAAGCAGGATGCACCGCGGGACATCGGGACAAGCCGTCGGCAATGCGCCGATATAGTAATACGTCTTCCCCTCACAAACAACGCTTTCCACCGGAAGTTCCTTCAAATACCCTTTCAGCTTGGTCTGTGTCCAGCCGAAAAAGTACGCGGCATCGCGCAGGGTCGCGGGAGCGTAGTGCGTAAAGTACCGGCGCACCATTTCCCGTTCTGCTGCAACCTGTCCCATCGGCATAAATTCCGGCGCGGGCAGGAATTCTTTCTTCTCCTTTGCGGCGTAGACAAGAAATCCCCGCTCGCAGAGGTCGCGCATTCCGCCGCCCCAAGATTCAAACATACATTCAAGCTCCGCATCGGTGATGCCGTCCGCGATGCACGCCGCTTTCAGGGCTTCCCGTTCGCGGATGCCGTTTTCCACATAGGAGAGAATTTTTTCCGACCAGAATTTCTGCCGCTCCGGCGTTCCGCACCATCCGCCCTCCCGGAATGTAAAGCGCGTGAAATCGGAATTGCGGTACAAATCCTCCCGGTACCGGAACAGACCGAGATCGTCCAGCGCAAACACATGGATGGTGCCCCGAATCGTCCAGTTTTTACACAGTCCCTCCCCCCAGGTCTCATCGCTTAACACCTCCGATGACCGGGTGCGGAGCGCGTGATAAGCGTTGACGGTAAATTGCGACTGCACCCCAAGCAGATCGCAGGCGGCGGTCAATTTGGGGACAGGAGCGGTCAGGTGGTGATTATACAGGCGGAGCTGTTTTAATTCTGTGATCGTCATGGTGTTATTTCCTCTTTCGATTTCATGGCAAGGCAGTCGTCCTTTTCTTTCAATTATACCACATTCACCCGAAAATAGCAAGCGATCCCCATCAATTCCGGCAAAAACGGGCACAAATTTCACCAAAACTCCTGACAGAACGGTAAAAATCCCATACAATACTTGACAGAACGGTAAAAATCTTATATAATATAAGAAGAACTTCACAATTCCGAAAAGGAACTTTTTCTTATGCTTTACAATCCGCACACGCACAGAAACATCCGTCTCATTGCCTTTGACCTGGACGGAACGCTGACCCAGCACAAATGTCCTCTGGAAGCCGAAAACCGCGCCGTTCTCGATGCGCTCGGAGAAACCTATCATCTGCTGATGGTCGGTGCCGGGCGGTGCCGCCGCATCTTTGAGCAGATGGGGCACTATCCCATCGACATCATCGGCAATTACGGCATGGAAAGCGCTGTTTACGACCCGGATACGGACGACATCCGTATGACAGAGGAGCTTTCCCTCCCCTGCGACCGTGCGGAGATGGAACGCCGCATCACAATGCTGCGCGGAGAATTCGGATTCACAAAATACGCTGGGGACAACGTGGAATTTCACGCCTCGGGATGCGTCACATTCCCGATCCTCGGCACGAAAGCCGTTCTGTCTGACAAGCTGGCGTTTGACCCCGACCGGAAAAAACGCCGTCCCCTGCTTGCCCGTGTCCGTGAGGTCAATCCGGAATACAACGTCTTTGTCGGCGGAACCTCGTCCTTTGACATGACACCTGCGGATTACGACAAATACAAAGCGCTCTGCCGGTACTGCGCGGCGCACGGTTACACGCATGATGAAGTGCTGTTTCTCGGCGACGATTTCGGCAACGGCGGCAACGATGCCGCGGTGTACGTCTCCGATATTGCGTTTCTGCCTGTGACGGATTACAGATGTTTGGCGGAACTTGTGAAGCCGCTTTTGTAAAAACAAATACATCCATACCGAAAGGAACGACTCCCATGAAAAACCATATTTTTCCCGCATTCCTGCTGCTTGCCGCGGTCATGACTGCCGCCATCGGCTGCGGTGACAGCGACACCGGTCCGGTCGACGGTACTGCGGTTATGACCGGGACGACCGATACCACCGCCGTAACCGAAACGGAAAACATTTATGCAAACGACCTCGGTGACTACGACTTCGGCGGTGATGTCTTTACGATGTACACCCGCGACGTTCTGACCATTCACGACAACATGGACACGGAAGCAACGGACGGCTCCACCATCAATGACGAGCTTTATGCGCGCAACGCACGGCTGGAGGAAAAATACAACTTCACGTTTGCGGAGGTACTGGAAGAAAACACCACCGACAAGGCGCGCACCGCGGTCATCGCCGGGGAGGACACCTACGACATCATCACGACCCGCTGCGTTTATGCGTTCAATTATGCGTTGGAGGGACTTCTGTACCCCGTCACCGACCTGCCCCACATTGACCTTTCCAAGCCCTACTGGGACGAAGAGCTGACCGATGCCGTTTCCATTGGCAACACCCGTTATTTCGCGGTCGGCGCCTACAACCTCTCCGGCTACGATTTCACGCATCTGCTTGCATTCAACAAGGAAATCGCCTCCCATAACGATTTTGACATTTATTCGGAGGTCAGAAACGGCACCTGGACATATGCGAAGATGCAGGAAATGATGAAAGCCGTGGTTTCCGACACGGACGGTGACGGCGATATGGACGAGTATGACCGTTATGGTCTCCTCTCCTCCTCCAAGCAGATTCTGCCGAACTTCTGGATTGCGGCAAACGAGACCTCCATCGACTTCGATGCAAACGACTATCCGGTCTATTCCCTCGTCAGCGACGAGCGGTTCACGGGCATCTTTGAGAAAATTTTCGATCTGGTCTACGAAAATGATGTCTGGTATGTCAACAACACCAACCAGAACGTTCCTGCCGAACAGGTCACCATGTTCATCAACGGTCAGTCCCTGTTCATCGACATGGGCGCATTCTATCTGGAAGACCTGCGCACGATGGACACCGATTTCGGTCTGATTCCGTATCCGAAATACGACGAAGCGCAGGATGCGTATTACTCCCGCATTGAGGGCTGTGAGCAGACCTGTATTCCCGTCACGAACGGCACACTCGAAATGACCTCCGTGATTCTGGAAGCAATGGCAAGCGACTCTGCGCAGAATCTGGTTCCCGCCTACTACGATGTGCTTCTGAAAGGCAAGCATACCCGCGACAACGAGTCTGTGGAAATGCTGGAAGTCATTTTCGGAAACCGCGTCTTTGACTGGGGCGACACCATCTGGTGCGAACAGCTGCGCGACGGCAAGTTCTATCCGATGATGTACCAGAACAAGCGCGACCTCGCGTCTACTGCGAAGTCTATGGAAAAGACGATGACAAAGCTGATCAACGAGACTATCGAAGCGTTTGAGGAGCTGAATAAGTAAGTTTTTTGTTGTAATTGTTATCGGCATAAGGATCGGCGCACCTCGTGTCGTGTAGGGGCGGCAATCTGCCAATGTCATGAACTTCAGGGACGGCGAATCGCCCCTACAAGACATGAAGATTTCCGTCCCATAAGTTGACAGTATACCATACAGATCCCCGGTGAAGTTGCCTACGGTAGTGAAGTTTCGCCGTATGTGAAACTTAACGGGGGAAGCTTTCGCCGGCGACGAAGTGTTTTATAAACTTAAATTCCGAAAGGATAACCACCCACATGAACGAAACCCAAATCAAAGACTTCCTCTCTTCCCTCCCGCCGAAACCCACAGCGGTTGTGGAAAACGGAGCGTTCCGCGTCGGTGTCATCGGTCTTGACCACGGACACATCGGCGGAATGTGCGCGGGTCTGTGTGCCGCCGGTGCGGTCATCGCATCGGTTTACGACAGAGACCCCAAAAAAGCGGCGGAGTTTGCCGCAAAATACGGTGCATCCGTTGCCGCCGCGGAGGACGAAATTCTCTCCGACCCCTCGATTCACATGATCGCATCCGCCATTGTTCCGAATGAACGCGGTCCGCTCGGTGTCCGCGCGATGCTGGCGGGCAAGGATTATTTCGTTGACAAGACCCCGTTCACGATGCAGTCGCAGATCGACGATGCGCGCCGGGTCTGCCGGGAGACCGGACGGCGGTATTTCTGCTATTTCTCCGAGCGGCTTCATACGGAATCCGGCATTCTGGCGGGGCATCTCATTGATACCGGCGCCATCGGACGGGTATTGCAGGTGACAGGCTTCGGACCGCACCGCATCGGCGATCCCGCCTCCCGCCCCGACTGGTTCTGGAAGAAAAAGGAATCCGGCGGCATTCTCTGCGACATCGGCAGCCACCAGATCGAACAGTTTCTTTCTTACACCGGTGCAAAATCTGCCCGTGTCACGAGCGCCCGTATTGCCAATTACGCGCACCCCGATACGCCTGAGTTTGAGGATTTCGGCGATGCAACGCTTGTCGCGGACAACAGTGCGACCAACTATTATCGCGTGGACTGGTTCACCACCCCCGGACTTTCCAACTGGGGCGACGGCAGAACGCTGATCCTCGGCACGAAAGGTCACATTGAGCTGCGCAAGTTCGTCAATCTCGCCAACGGGCGCGGCGAGCAGATGCTCTGGGCGGACGAGGACGGTGAGCACCAGATCTGTGCCGCGGGTCTTGTTGGCGCGCCGTTCTTCGGGCAAATGATCCTCGACTGTCTCAACCGTACCGAGTGCGCCATGACGCAGGAACACATCTTCATCGCCGCCGAGCTGTGTGTGGCGTGTGAGGAGCTGGCGCAGGTCACCTGGGGGAACGGGATCCTGCCAGTTTACAAGGAATAACTTCTCCAAAAAGGAGTCCCATCATCATGAACAACTACATCCTCCACTTAACAAACGAAGCCACCGAATGGGAAAATTCGTCTCCCGTCGGATGCGGGAAGCTCGGCGCGTGCGTTTTTGGCACGGTAAAGGAAGAACGCATCCAATTAAATGAAGAAAAAATCTGGTCGGGCGCGCCGATGCACCTGGACGGCACCGGATACCGGGAGAAGATCGACGAGATCCGCGCGCTGCTTGCCGCAGGAAAACCCGCCGACGATTACGCGGAAACAGCACTTGACGGCTACTTCCGCCGCATTGCTTCCTACGAGACCGCGGGCGAGCTTCTGTTGACACTTTCCGATGCGCCGGAAGCCGTCACCGATTACCGCCGCGACATTGATCTGAACAACGGCGTTGTCACGGTATCCTATCATGCGGACGGCGCGTGCTATACGCGCGAAGTGTTCGCATCGTACCCCGCCGGACTCATCGCGGTGAAGTTGTCCTCGGACAGACCCGGCGGCATCTCCTTTACCGCGCGGTATGAGCGCGAGGGCGGGATCCTTTCCAATACCGCTGTTGGCGACACCATTATGTTCCGCGGCGAAACGGAGACCGGCAGACACACGTTTACCTCCCGCGTGAAGCTTGTCACGGACAACGGTTCTCTCACAGCAAACGCCGACGGCAGTATGACCGTTTCGTGTGCCGACAGCGCGTATCTTTACATCGCCATAGCGACGGAAAGTGAACCGACACTGCCCGATGCGCCCGTGTGGGACGAGCTGTATGCGGAACACATCTCCGACTTTTCAGCCGTCATGAACCGTGCGGACATTGCGTATGATTATGACGAAGCACTTGATGACATTCCGGTAAACGAACGCCTTGCGCGCGTGAAAGCCGGTGCGACCGATGCGGGGCTGGTCAATCTCTATTTTCAGTTCGGGCGGTATCTGCTTTTGTCGTCGAGCCGCGGGTCTTCCCTGCCCGCCAATTTACAGGGGGTCTGGAATCCCTATCTCCACGCGCCGTGGAACGCGGATTACCACACGAACATCAATCTCCAGATGAACTACTGGCACGCGGAAACGGCGAATCTTGCCGAGTGTGCGCTGCCGCTGTTTGACTACATGAACCACTATCTGCTCGACGGCGGCAGAACGGTTGCAAAAGAATATTACCACTGCCGCGGCACGGTACTGCACCATCTGTCGGACATCTACGGCTTTGCCTATCCGGCGGACGGACTGTGGGGTCTGTGGCCGATGGGCGGTGCGTGGCTGTGTTATGCGATGTGGGAACATTATCTGTTCGCGCCGGACACGAAATTTCTACGCGAAACGGCGTATCCGTACATCGAAGCATCCGCCCGCTTCTTCCTTGACTATCTCTTTGAGGACGAAAACGGCAATCTCTGTTCCGGCCCGTCCACCTCGCCCGAAAACCGGTATTTTATCGACGACAACGGCGAGAAAAAAGCGGCGTATCTGTGCCTGTCCCCGACGATGGATATTGAAATCATCCGCGGTCTGTTTGAAATGTACATTAAAACGGAAGAGGTACTCGGCATCAATCCGGAACAGATGAAGGAAGCGAAAGCGGCATACGCCAAACTCCCGCCGTACAAAGTGGGAAAACACGGTCAGCTGCAGGAGTGGCAAGAGGATTATGACGAGCCGGAACCCGGTCACCGCCACATCTCCCACAGCTTTGCACTGTATCCCGGTTGGGAAATTAACAAAAACACGCCCGAGCTGATGGCGGCGATCGACACGACAATGAAACTCCGTCTTGCCAACGGCGGCGGGCATACCGGATGGAGCTGTGCATGGCTCATCTGCAATTTCGCCAGACTGGGGCACGGCCATGACGCCGCCGACATCATCCGCAAGCTGTTTGTCAATTCCACAAAGGACAATCTGTTCGACAGCCATCCCCCGTTCCAGATCGACGGCAACTTCGGCGGCGCCGCCGGTATGGCAGAAATGCTCCTGCAGAGCCACGCGGGTTATCTCGACATCCTCCCCGCCCTGCCCGACGATCCCGCATACCAAAGCGGTTCGTTTGAGGGTCTGCGCGCGCGCGGCGGCATCACCATCTCCGCTGACTGGATGGACGGCCGCGTTCTCTGTGTGCGGCTGAAGTCCGACGAAAACAAGCACGCAAAACTCCTTGTCAACGGGGAAATGACAGATGCGTATCTCGCCGCAGGACGGGAGACGGAATTGTTGTTTTCGTGAGCGGAGAGCATGATGTCTGATTTGATGAAATATTGAAAGACATCCTTCCCCATTACGTTTGTAGGGGAATGATAGCGATATTGCATTACGCAATACAATTCGACACTTTTGTAGGGCGGCAACCTGCCGCCCGGTGATTTGAAAATCTTTCGCACCGATGAAAGATTTGATACCTGTCCGGAATGTTATTTTGGAGTGCCAACACCTCTGCGATAGGTTTATTGATCCGAGGGCGGCAGGTTGCCGCTCCTACACGACACGAGGTACACCATCCTTTAAGTTAATGACATTGCCTAATAGGTTCCCCTGTAAACTGTCATAAAGATTTCGCAAAGCCCGTCGCCATGTTCCCCGGTTAAGTTTCGGTTCACAAGTGAATTTCGTTTCACAGGTGAAGTTTCGCCTGCGGCGAAGTGTTTTTATACCATCCATGTTCCCAAAAAAGAAAGGTCGTTATCCAATCCATCATGACAAAAAAGTACGAAATCAATATGTGTGAGGGTCCGCTGTTTTCCAAGCTGATTCTGTTTGCGGTGCCGCTGATGCTGTCAAGCATTTTACAGCTGCTTTACAACGCGGCGGACGTCATTGTCGTCGGCAAATTTGCCGGACACACGGCACTTGCGGCGGTCAGCTCCACGGGTTCCCTTGTCAATCTGATCACCAACCTGTTCATTGGTCTGTCGGTCGGCGCGAACGTCGCAACGGCGCGGTTTTTCGGTGCAAAGGACGACCGGAGTGTGTACGAAACGGTTCACACATCGATGCTCCTCAGCATCATTGGCGGCATCGGTGTGGGATTGATCGGCTTTTTCGGTGCGAGAACCTTTCTCGGCTGGATGGGATCTCCGGACGACGTCATTGACCTGGCGACTTTGTATCTGAAAATCTACTTTCTCGGAATGCCGGCTTCGATGGTGTACAACTTCGGCGCATCCATTCTCCGTGCCATCGGAGACACGCGGCGGCCGATGGTCTACCTCATCATCTCCGGTGCGCTCAATGTCGCGCTGAACCTGATTCTCGTCATCTTCTTTGACATGGGGGTCGCCGGTGTTGCCATCGGCACGGTTGCATCGCAGATACTGTCCGCGGTTTTTGTCGTCTGGACCCTGGTGCGCGGCTCGGACGGTGCGTCGTTTCGGCTGTATCCAAAGCAGATGCGCGTTTACCGCGACAAGCTGAATGTCATTCTGCGCACGGGCATTCCCTCCGGCATCCAGGGGTCGGTATTCTCTCTTTCCAATGTTCTGATTCAGTCGTCCATCAACTCGTTCGGCTCGGTCGCGATGGCGGGCAACGGTGCGGCGGGCAACATTGAGGGCTTCATCTATGTTGCGATGAACGCATTCCATCACGCCGCGCTGACCTTTACCAGCCAGAACCTCGGCGCCTCCAACATCGCCCGCATCAAAAAGGTCTTCGGCGCATGCATTCTGCTCGTCACAGTCATCGGTTTTGCGCTCGGCGCCGCCGCACTGTTCTTCGGGGAGAGCCTCCTGTCCATCTACGACAGCGACCCCGAAGTCATCGCGTTCGGTATCCTGCGGATGCAGATCATCTGCCTGACCTATTTCTTCTGCGGCATCATGGATGTGTTCGCCGGTCTGATGCGGGGGCTTGGCAACTCGGTCACGCCGATGATCGTCTCCCTGCTCGGCGCGTGCGGTCTGCGCATTCTGTGGATCTACACGATCTTCGCAATGGAACCGACGCTGACGTGTCTGTATATTTCTTATCCTGTTTCGTGGGTTGTTACATCGGCGGCGCATTTTGTGTGTTTCATCCTCGAAATGCGCAAGGTGGAGCGCAAGATCGGCACGAAAGCGGGCGGATAAGCTTCTTTTGTAAATTGAAAACGGTGCGGCGGTTTGGGCGGCACCGTTTTTTGATGAAAATAGAAAAATTTTTGCGGTTTTTACCTAACCTTTCGGATTGGATGCCGACTGTATAGATGAGAACAAAATCACCCCACCAAAGGACACTGCCATGAAAAAACAACTTCTCCCGACCGTCATTGACCAGCCGATGCTTGACCGCATTTACGGCTTCTGTTACGCGCGCACCTCCGACCGGTATGAAGCGGACGCGCTCTGCTCGGACATTCTGCTTGCGGTCATGAAAACCGCGCGGGACGATGCGGGTGCGGAGCTTGCACAGCCGGATGCGTTTCTGTGGAAGATCGCATACCGTGTGTACGCGGATTTCTGTGAGCGGCGGAAAACGGAACAGGGACGGGCGGGAATGTCGGTGTCGCTGTCCGATGAGGAAACGTCGGAGAGGATCCCTGCCGCCGGAGAAGATGCGGATGATCCGGTTTCTGCGATTCTCGCGGCAGAAGAACGGGAGGAGCTTCGGGCGCAGCTGCGGGAGATCTACCGGCAGATCGCGTTTCTCGGTGCGGCATACCGTTCGGTCACGGTCGCGTTTTATCTCGATGGACTGTCGACAAAGGAGATCGCCCGGCGGGAGGGCATTGCCGAGAACACAGTGCGCCAGCGGCTGTTCGCGGCGCGGGAGAAAATCAGAAAGGAAGCAAAAACCATGAGCAATCAAAAAATGATTCAGAACGACGAAACAATGGGGCTTCGCCCGATGCACTGGATCGTATGGGGTACCGGAAATCCCCTGACGGGACGGGCGGCAGAGGTCTGCGGCCGGCAGATCTCCCGTCATGTCGTATGGCTGTGCCGCAAGCAGGCGCGCACAGCAAAGGAAATTTCCGAGCTGCTCCGCATTCCGATGGCATACGCGGAGGAGGAGCTGGATTTACAAGTGCGCGGCGAAAAAGGCTACGGGATGCTCCGGCGGACCGACGACGGAAAATACATCGCCAACGTCCTGCTTTTCGACCGCGAGGAGATCACCGCGGCGCACAGCATCTATCTGCGGCATATGCCCGCGCTCTGCGAAGCCGTTTCCGCATATGCAAAGGAACATATGGCAGAGTATCTTGCGTTCCCGTTTCTCAACCGGGTCGTGGATGAAAATCTGGTGCTCTGGCAGCAGGTGTTCCATTATGACCGCAAGATTTCCAATCTTGTCGCCGATGCGCTGGAAAAACGGTGCTTTGCGGACATCTCCGGCGCGAAACGTCCCTATACGAACTTTATTTACGAAGATGTTCCCGGAATGCGTTCGTGGGGCGGCGGATGCGACGGCATCACGCTGGAGCATCTCTGCGGCTACGAAAAGGTGCATATTTCCAATATGTACAACTCCACACTGGAAGCGCATTTCCGCTGTGACCACACGATGACCCGCGGCGGGCATCTCATCACGAACGATGCGCCGCTCCTGCTCTCCATGCGCGCCGTGAACGGCATCGCGCTGTCTTCTCTTTCTCAAAACGAAAGCGATGGAGGAGGGGTATCTTCTGCGCGACGGGGAAATGCTTTACACGAAATACCTCGTTTATCCGATGCCGGAATGCGAAAAAGACGAAATATTCTTCATCAACCGTGATCTGGGAGACACGCTTGCGCCTGTCACGGATGCGATCGCCGACGAGCTGTCCGACCTCTTCCGCCGGATTTTGCCGCCGCATCTTCTCTGCGAGTACCGGTTCGCCAACTACCTTTCCGCCATTCCGCTTGCCGATTCGCTGATCGAAGCGATGCTGGAAAACGGAATGCTCCGTGCGCCGGAGAACGGCCGCGGGGCGGAGGGAATGTGGATGGCAGTGCTGAAATGACGGCGCGGTTTTCACATAAAAAACAGTCGGGGTGCTGCAAAATGTTTTTTTTTGCAGCACCTTCTTTGTTTATCGTTACACTTTTCCGTGTACCGTTACACTTTTATGTGTATCGTTACATATTCATTTGGTGTGATCTGCCAACAGCACCTCTGCGTTGGTGCCGTAGAAAATATCGTCTTTGCCCGAAATCATGCGGCAAAACTCCTCGAATCTGTCCCACTCGTTGCGGATGTCGAACTCATATGCGTGACCCCAGATATAGAAGATCTTCGGGGTATCGGTCTTCAGTGCGAGAAATTCCTCTCCGAGCCGGAACATTTCGTCCCACTCGACGTGGTGGTACACCGTCGGATTGAAGATGATGAGGTCATCCTGCAAATCGAAATTGTGCGTCTGCGTGGTGGTGCGGGCGTACTTAATGCCAGTGTGACCTCGGATGAGGTCTGCGACGTGCGCGTTCATTGCGTGCGTGCCGCAGGGATATGCCATTCCGACGACCTCATATCCGGCGATCTCCGACAATGCCCGTCTGTCCTCTTCGACCTCGCGGATGACATCCTCATCGGACAACGCGGCGAGATTGGGGTGGGTCAGCGTATGCGCGGCGATCTCGTGTCCTCTGTAAATGTTCCGGATCTCCTCCGGTCTCGGTTTACAGTGCGCGACGGAGACCTCCTCCCGCAGGAGCATTCCTGCTTTTCCGAGCAGAGCGGAATTGAGGTTGAATGTGCATTTGAGGTTATAGCGGTTGAAGATGGAAATCAGCCGCTGGTCCTGGGTAACGCCGTCATCGTAGCTGAACGTGACGGCTTTCATTTTTCCGTTGAACATGGTAGTTCCCTCTTTTATTTTGTTGTTTTATGATTATTGTGATGGATAATGGTGTCAGTATCTGCCAAAATACGAAAGTGTCGGTCGTTCCTCCCCGATGGTGGACGACAGGCCATGACCGGGGTAGATGAGAATTTCCGCATCCATTGCAAGCAGGCGAGCAAGGGATTTGCCAAGTATCGCCGCATCCCCGTATTTAAAATCGTACCGCCCGAATCCCCCGTCGGCGAACAGGGTATCGCCGGTCAGCATCTTTTTCTGCGTTTTATTCCAAAGACAGATACATCCCGGCGTGTGTCCGGGGGTGTGGATTACCGTCCAGACGTCGGCAGTCTCTCCCTCTCCAAGTGTCACGGTATCGCCGTCCGCAAGCGTCCGGTCGGGAAGCGGATAGACGACTTCGGCATAACACATGGCGGAGACGTTCGCCTCCGGATCGCAGAGAATTTTGTCCTCTGCGGCATGACAGAGATATTCCGCCGCCGGGAACATCGCCCGGTACTGCGCCGCATAATGCGCGTGGTCGTAGTGACCGTGGCTCAATATGAGATATTTGACCGTTACGCCCTTTTCGTCGGCGTACTGTTTTACCGTCTGCGGCGGAACGCCGAGGTCAAGAACGAAACCGGGATTTCCGTCTGCGTGTTCGTTCCAGACAAGGTAGGCGTTCGCGCCGAGCAGGCCGTTTGAAAATCTGTGCAGCATTTCAGCACCTGCCCTCACATTTCAACGGACGTTCCGGTTTCCGCCGAACGGAATGCCGCTTCGACGACGCGGAAGCACCGCAGAACGCTTTCCGGCGTGACCTCCAACGCCTCGGTTCCGTCCAGCGCGCCGGCGACATTCTTGTAAAGTGCCGCCCAGTCCTGCGGGACAGGGGACAGCGGCAGTGCGGCTTCCTCCACGGTGTCAACGGCGTAGAAACCCATCGTGCGTGTGGAAACGGTGCCCTCGGGATACACGATATTTTCTCTGTCATCGGTGTGTGCGGTTTCGACCCAGCGCATTTTACCGGAATTGCCGCAGCATTCGTCGATGATAACGGAACCACGGTCGCCGAACGCGCACCACTTGGGCAGGCAGAGCGGGTTGAACGTGGAGACCTCGACCTGCGCGGTCACGCCGCTTGCAAAGCGGATGAGCACCTTTGCGTAATCGTCCACCTCGCCGGAACGGATGGGACGGATGTCGGCGAACACGCTTTTCACGGGTTCTTTGATGAGGGCAAGCATCTGATCCATCATGTGTATTCCCCAGTCAAGGAACATTCCGCCGCCGTGGTCGGTGTATTTCCGCCAGCCGAGCATCTGACCGTTGCCGTTTGCGCTGTGGATGCGGTTTTCATAAGCGTAGATATTGCCGAGTCTGCCCGTTTCGATGGCTTGCTTCAGCATGAGAAAATCCCTGTCCCAGCGGCGGTTGTGGTGGACGGTGAACAGCTTGCCCGCCGCTTTTGCGTGCGCCGTCATCTGCTCGATTTCCGCGCTTGACATCGCGGCGGGCTTTTCGCTCATCGCGTGATACCCGGCATCGAGTGCCGCGCAGACCATCGGGCAATGGTACTGGTTCGGCGTTGCGACGACAACGAAATCAAACAGCCGGGAATCGAGAAATTCTCCAAGATTGTCAAATGCTTTGAGACCGCGGGACTCTGCCAGCGTTCTCTGGCTCTCGCGCAGGTCAAAAACTGCCGTGGGGGTGAACGGAACATCCTCGCGCATGGCGGTATCGTAATGATACCCCGACGCCATGCCGCCAAAGCCGATATAACCGATTCTGTAATTCATTGCATGGTTCTCCTTTTTCGAGACGTTTTTCATTGGTTCTATTGTAGCACATCCGGGCGGGGTTGTCAATGGGGGGGAGAGAAATTTTCGGGCGGTGTTCAGAAAAAAGCGCAGAAAAATATGGGGCGATGCATGAACGTGCATCACTCCATCGTTTCAGTAGACCCATATCTTCCCGCCGCGTTCTTCGATTTCATCAACTTCCGCTTTTAATCCCGCATATTCCGGAAGATATTCTCTGTATGTTGCAATTGTTTTGTATATATAATGTAACTGCGACAGTTTCAGATATTCTTCATAAGAAACAGAAGAAAGCTGATAACGACCGAAAAAGTCATTCCAATCCTCCGCATCTTCAAAAACCATAGATACGTTATCGGCACCGAGAACGTCAAATTCCATCGTATACGTCGTTCCGTTTGCCGTCATCTGATACCGGTATTTGGGATACGGCGTATCCCCCGGCAGTCCCGCGTTGAACTGATACCCATACGCATATCCCTCCGCCGTACACGGATACGCCGAAAAATCCAGCATCAGAAGAATGCCGTAGAGATATTCCAATTCCTCGTTTGAAAAATGATGCGTCCTCGTAACATATTTTTCTTCATTTTCAGACATGGCAAATTCACCGATCAGATTGTTCTCCGTGTCCAACAGGATAATCGGTGTGAAATCCTTTTCTCGACAGACGATGCCTTGATCGTATCCGAGATATTCCACGATAAAACGAAAGTCCTCCGGAAGTGCCGTCGGGAACCGGTATGCGCTGTCCGGTACCGCTTCGGTTTCCACGGTGTTTTCCGCCACAATATCGGAATCCGCGGTGGTCTCCGTCGGGAATGGCTCCGCGCGGCAGGACAGGAGACAGATACAGCACACGGAAAGCAAGGCAAGAAGATGGGCAATGTTTTTCATTTGGGGATTCCTTTCATTCTGTTGATTACCGTATCACAGATACCATGCCATGTTATCGGCAAGGCAATTATTCCGGCAAAAATTCCGCTTCCGGAAACGTCGTGTATTCCTCCGTATTTATGTACATCTCCCATAAATACCGATGAAATGCAAGAAGGTCTTCTTCCGCCGTTGTCATCGCATAGAAAATACGTTCATCATATTCCAGTTCATACACCGCGCCGTCAAGCCGGACTGTCAAGGAATAATAATAATTCGGAAGCGGTGGGTCATAATACGCTTCATATGCAGGGGGTTCCTCTTTGGCAAAATTCAGCATTTCGCTGTCCCGTACCATCCGATACAGAATCTCCGAACATTCGGGGGGCATGGTGTACGGACAACTGACATAATCCGAAAACAGATCTTTTCCGATGATACCGGCGACCGTATCGAGCAGGATAATCCCCTCACCGTCGCGGTTTTCCGGCGGTGCCGTACTTCCCGTAAAACAATGGCAAAATCATGTGCCGCGGTCGTTTCCGAACACGGGGAAGTTTCATTTTCTGCGGTGTTTGTCTGATGCAAAAGGGCATCGGTCTCTGTTGCATTTCTGTCTGTGTCCGGCATCGGACTTTGACATCCTTGCAGTGCGCACAGGAAAAGCAGGATGCACAGGACTTGGGTGATGCGTCCGATTATTTTGAAAAACGGTATCATGCTTATGATTATAACATTCGCTGAGCGAAGGTTGTTTCCTTTCTTTGTGGAATTATGGCGTAAGCCACAAAACACTGTCTGAAAATTTATTTTCAGACGTTCAATCCTTTGCCGCGCTCTTCAGACGGTGTGTCCTTTTATTGATATGATACCATACTATGTGGAAAAAATCAATAGTTTTTTCCGATTTTTTGAAATTTCAAGAAAAAATGCCGATGCACATTTCGCACATCGGCATCCTTATCGGTAAAAATATACGCTTCTTTACGCCGCTTCCTCGGCTTCGGTTTCCGCTTGTGCATCCAGTTCCGCCGTTTCGCCCGCAAGGTCTGCGGCGAAGTAGGACATCATGGACTGCGCGGTGGATTCGGGCATACTGTAGATGAACGAATAGCCGTCTGCGGTGAACGCGCGGCGGGTGTCGCCGTTTTCGTCCGTAAACGTATCGCCGAGCTGCATTGTGAAGCTGCGCACCTGCTCGATGGTGGACGAGCTGGTCGCGCCCTCGGTATCGGTGACGGTGATGGTCTCCTTATACTTGATTGCGACTTCTGCCGCAGGCTTAACCAGACCGTACTTTGCAAGAGTCTCGTCGGTGACGTGGTGGTCGGCGAACTCGGACGGTTTGAGCGTATCGCACAGCGTGATGAACGCATCCGCCACGGTATCGCCCGAGACGGTCCGCGTTTCGTCGCCGATTGTGATGTCAACGGAATCGAACTGATCCGCCGAGAGCACCGGGAACGTGCCGGTATCGACGATTTCGTTCAGCGAATATTCAAAATACTGGGTCAGACCCTCGACGATGAGGAACACTCTGTCCACACCGACTTCCTGGAAATAGTATCCGCCGCCGAACTCGTTGTAATTGCCCTGCACATAGGTGTGGGACGTTTTGGAGCCGTCGTCGTTTTCATAGGTGACGTTGAACGTCCACTCAGGGTCGGACAGTCCGAACGCTTCCACGTCCGCGCCGTCCAGATTGACCTCGGACACTGCGCCCATCGATGCAAGCGCATATGCCATATACGCAACGGTCGTCTGGTTGAGCGGCAGGGTCGGATCCTTCGTATACGTCCAGCGGCTGTTCTGGATCTCCATTTCGACAAGCTCCCCGCCCTTTTTCTGATAGGACAGCTCCACTGCATCGGAGTATTCGTAATCCGCAATCATGACGGCCGCCTCCGCCGCCGCGGCTTCTGCCGCTTCCCGCGCTTCCTTGGCATCGTTCATGCTTGCCGCCATTTTATAGACGACAAACAGAACCACCAGCGCGCACAGCATCGTGACCATCGTCATCATGCGTTTGTTCTGTTTCATTTGGATTCCTTTCTTTGCGTGTCAGATGCGATTTATCTCTTTCTTCTCTTGTTCCAGATGACAAGACCGATGACCGCCGCACCGACAGGGAGCACCAGGCAGAAGACCACACCCCAGAAGCTTGCGGCCGCGGTGGAAACTGCCAGAGACATGACCTGCAGAGCCTTGCCGAGAATGGAAATAGAGGAAGACTTTTCGCACAGCATCGTCAGCGCGGACATGAACAGCTCGCTGTTGTAGGAATAGAAATAATCGTCGACGAAATACGGGGTGGAGACCCACATCAGCTTGCCGCCGGTCACGGTATCCTCTGCATACGCCGCGGTGTAGAACGTACCGGTGGCATCGCCGTCGCGCTTGTTGTACGCTTCTGCCGCGCTGTCGCTGTCGGAATATTCTTCCAGACGCGCCTGGATGTCAGCGATGACGTAAGCATCGGCGGAGGTGGTGAGGATGCCCTCGACATATTTGTCGGTATCCGCGATCTTTTTGATGGCGTGTGCCATCGGGGTGATGGTGGTGATGTTCGTGGACGACATATTCGCCGCGACATCGGAGTTTTCATTCAGTTTGGGGAGCAGATAATACGGTGCCGTCATATAATAACTCGTATTGCCCTCCATCAAAAGACCCTCTTCGGCTTCCAGACCGTATGCCTGCGTGATCGCCGCCAAATTGGGCATTGCAGATGCGGAATAGGTAGAGAAATCCGTGTTCAGAATGAGCTTGCCGCCCGTTTCAAGATACATAAGCAGGACATCGCGTTCCGCCTCGGAAATGTCCGCGGTCGGGACATTCATGATGACCGCACCCGCATCGTCCGGGATCTCCGTGACGGTGAGCAGGGACAGCTCCTCGGTGAGGATGTTTTCCGCCTTGGCATCCGCAAGCACGGTGTCGGACAGTGTGGTCTCGCCGTGACCAGTCGTGATATACAGCACCGGCAGATTGTCACTGGTAACATAGTCCAGCGCCGTGGTCAGCGCGCTTTCTCCGTTGAAATAACGCGTACCGGAGGGCGTGGTACCGTAATAGTAATAATTCATCAGCTCTTCTTCGGAGTATTCCGTCGTGTAGATCTCCTCGTTTGTGACGACGGAGGAACGCTTTGCGCTCTCGATGATGACGGAGTTGTTGGACAGCGTATCATCGGTGTACTTTGTGGAAAAGCCGGGGTTCGACGTGGGGTCGATCGTCTTGACGACGATGTGGCTGGAATAGGAGGCGTAGCGGTTGAGGATCTCCTCGATGTTCGCGTCCTCCGTGCCGTTCTGCACAATATAATAGAAGGTAACATCCTCTTTCAGCGCGCCGACCATCGAAGTCGTGGTTTCGGACAGCGTATACAGCTGTAAGCTGGAGGTATCCAGTTTGGTGATGGTCGTCGGAAGTTCTCCGACCATCAGGTTCACAACGATGACAAACGCGATGACAACAAGTGTCAGAAACGCGCTGTAGGAACCCATTTTTGTGGATTTTACATTGACTGTTTTGTTATTCTTGCTCATGGTAATAAAGTAATCCGTCCTTTCCTTATGTGATCAGGACCAGCGGCGCTTCTCGACGGACTGCACGGTCAGAAACACGAACAGCACGATCAAGGAGAGGTAATACACGACGCTTGTCAGGTCGAACAGACCGTTGGTGAATGAGGAAAAACGGTCGAACACGGACAGCCAACGCAGAACTGTTGCGAACAGTCCGTCGTACACGGACGAATCAATGAAATAAATGCCCGCTAAAACGAATGCGCCTGCGGCACCGGTGATACCTGCGACCGTTGCGTTTTTCGTCAGATTGTAAATAATGAGTGCGAAGATCGCAAGCACGATGATAAAGCAGACAAGCGATGCCATCGCACCGGACGGAACGAGCGATGCGATGGTGCTCATCAGGTACATGGCAAAGATCACGCCGAACGAAGAGACCGCCGCGATGACCTGGCTTTCCGTCAGGGCACTCATGAACATACCGACCGCAAGCAGGGTTCCGCCGAGCAGCGTGAAACCGAGCACCGACGAATATGCCGTACCGAAATAAACCGTTCCGAAAATGGAAAGGATGAGCGGGTAGGTGGCGATGATCGCCGTGGGGATTAAGAACACGGTGAACATGGCAAGATACTTTGCCAGAACGATCTGCGTGACACTGACCGGGAGCGAATACAGAAGCTGGTCGGTCTTGGAATGGCGTTCTTCCGCGATGGAACGCATCGTCAGAATCGGGACGATGAGCAGGAAGACGATGGTGATGTTGGACAGCACCGTTTCAAAGGTCGGGTAAGAGGACATCAGGTTGATGATTGTCGTGAAGATACCCGTGATGGCAAGCATGAAGGCGATGAAGATATAGCCTGTCATGTTGATGAAATAGTTTTTCAGTTCTTTTTTATAAATTGCGTACATGATTATGAGTATCACTTTCGCTGTGCGAAAGTGATTTCCTTTCTTTGTGGAATTGTGGCGAATCGCCACAAAACACGTCTGAAAATTCATTTTCAGACTTTCTTCTCCCGTCCTTTCAGGAAAACATCGGCTTATAGTCGTCATCGGAGGAATCATCATCGTCATCGCCGCCCTCACTGTCGTCGGAATCCTCGTCCGCCGGTGCATCCGGTGCGAATGCGTTCTCGCGCGCGTCAAGCTCCGCTTCTGCCAGCTCCTCGCGGTAGTCCTCGTCGTCCTCTGTGGTGAGCTTTAAGAAGACGTCTTCCAGACCGATGGCTTCCGTGAACATTTTCAGAATGACGCAGTTTTCGTCCACGAACGTGCGGAACGAAAGCTCCCGCAGGTCGACGGTGCGGTCGGTTTCGATGTCGATGTTGTAGGTATCCGTTTTTTCCTCGGTGTTTTCTTCATAACGGATGGTCTTTGCCTTTTCGGCAAGCGCGTTGATCGCCATGCGGATCCTGCCGAGATCGCCTCTGACCGTCATATGAAGGACGTTGGAGCCGACAAGGTAGGTGGACAGGTTTTCAATGGTATCGGATGCGATGAGTCTGCCGTGTGCGATGATCATGACGTAGTTGCAGACCGCCGAGACCTCGGAGAGGATATGGCTGGACAGAATGACGGTATGCTCCTCGGCAAGGCTCTTGATGAGGTCGCGGATTTCGATGATCTGGATGGGGTCAAGACCGACGGTCGGCTCGTCCAGAATGATGACCTCCGGACTGCCGAGCATCGCCTGCGCGATACCGACACGCTGTTTGTAACCCTTAGACAGGTTCTTGATGAGTCTGTCCTGTACGCCGGTGATCTGCGTTTTTTCCATTGCGTAATTGATCTGGTATTCCCGCTGGTCGCGCTCGATGCCCTTTGCCTGGGCAACGAACTGCAGATACTCTCTCGGCGTCATATCCATGTACAGAGGCGGTAATTCCGGCAGGTAGCCGATGCACTTCTTTGCCTCGACCGGCTCCTCGAAAATATCGTGGCCGTTGATGACGACCGTGCCGGACGTTGCCGCAAGACAGCCTGTGATGATATTCATCGTTGTCGATTTCCCGGCGCCGTTCGGGCCGAGAAAACCGTAGATCTTCCCTTTTTCCACGGTAAAGCTGAGGTCACTGACCGCCAAATTGTCGCCGTACCGTTTTGTCAGATTTTTTACTTCAATCAAAGTATAGTCCTCCTCGCGCGTATCGCGTTTGGAAATGGGGCATCCCCATGCGCGTTTGGTTTGCGGGGATACGCTGCGCCCATTTTTCCATTTTTCATTATTGTACACCAACAATGTGACAGTCGCGTGACAGATTCGTTTGGAGTATCGAAAAGATTGAAAAACATTGAAATTCCCCGCGGGATATGGTATAATATGATAATCAACCAAAGGAGAGGAGACCCCAAACAATGAAAAAATACATCCTTTTCGACCTCGACGGAACGCTGACGGATCCGGCGGAGGGCATCACCAAGTGCGTATCTTACGCGCTTTCCCATTTCGGCATGGAGGAAAAACCGGAAAACCTGACCTCGTTCATCGGCCCGCCATTGCTGGAACAATTTGAATCCTTTGCGCACTTCGACCGGGAGACCGCCGCAGCCGCTGTGGAGAAATACCGCGAACGCTACCGGGGAACGGGCATCTTTGAAAACCGGGTACTGGACGGGGTATCGGAAATGCTTTCCGCCCTGCGCGATGCAGGGTGCGTACTGTGCGTGGCGTCGTCAAAGCCGGAGGTATTTGTAAAGCAGATCCTCGAAAAATACGGTCTTTCGGACTTTTTTACCGTGGTCTGCGGCAGTGAACTGGACGGCACGCGGTCGAAAAAATGCGACGTCATCGAAGAAACCCTTGCGCGGCTGGGCGTGCTGTTCCCGGGAGAAGACTTCTCCGACCGCGCCGCCTGCCTGATGGTCGGCGACCGGATGCACGACATTGAGGGCGCGCACCGGTGCGGGATGGAGGCTGTCGGGGTGACGTTTGGCTATGCCGAGCCCGGAGAGCTGGAAAATGCCGGGGCGGATATGATCGTTTCCGAGTGGGATGAACTTCTTCACTTCGCCGCAGGCGAAACTTCACTGTGAGGATTCGGGTGACGATGGTGATATGGTTTTACACTGTACGAACGTTTGCATCATGTTATGCAAACCGGGGGTTTTGTAGGGGCGCCTATTAGGTGTCCGCGGATCAATAAATCTCTCGCAGATGTTTCGGTACTCCCGGAATAACATTCCGGACAGGCTGAAAATCTTTCAATGGTGCGAAAGATTTTCAGATCACCGGTCGGCAGATTGCCGCCCCTACAGAATCGTCGAATACGCACAGCGCAAAACACAAACGACATCGTTTCTCAAGCGTCTCCGCAGTGAAGTTTGCCCTATCGGGTAAGTGAAGTCGGGATGGAGCACACAGTGAAACAGTTTTTGTCAAGGTTCCCTTGACAAAAAGCAACAAAAAACGCCCCACGGGCGTTTTTTATTAACCGAGATTATCCCCAAAGCTCGCATACTGCGAAACGACGGCTTCGATCTCCTTTTCGGTCGCATCCTTGATGGAAGCGTACATGGAGGTGATCTCTTTTTTACCGAGACTGCTGATGAAATAGTCCTTGGTCGTGCTGTTCAGTTTTCCGAATCCCAGCATGGTCGTCAGTTCAAAGGTGATGTTATCAAACATCAGGTCGATGATCTGCGCGGATTTTTCGTCTCTTGCACCTTTCAGCTGAATGACGTTTTCGTAAACGGCGGGTCTGACATAATCGTAGCCGTATGCCGCCATCGCATCGGTCAGCGTACCGACCATCGACAGTCTGTCGCCGGTAACGGTGATCGGGATTACGGGGCTTGCACTCGCCCACGGCTGGCTGTAACCGTAATAGTTTTCCTGCTCCGCATTTTCCTTCGGCATCGGCAGGATACCGTAGTCAAACTCCAGGTCGCGCAGGTCGGCTAAGTTGAATGTGCAGGGGTTATAGAACAGGAAGTTTCCGGCATACAGAACCTTTTCGGTATCGTAAGAGGGGTCACCGTCATACTGCACGCAGTCCTCCTGATAGAACGATGCCATTTTCTGCATCAGATTGATGAGTCCCGTGTCTTCCAGCATACAGGTCAGCGTTCCGCCGACATTTTCGATATAGTGATACCCGGCGCCCATGACCATGGATTCGGGGGTCAGGACTTCGTAGAACATACCCATACGGTCGTTGTCGTCCAGCTTGCCGTTGCCGTCCAGATCGTACACCGCCGCGCGGGAGAACTCGATCATCTTGTCAAGCGTCCAGTTACCCTCCGTGACAAGCGAATACATATCCTCAAGATCCAGAGACTGTGCCAGTTCGCGGTTGAAGAGGATGATGTATACCGAGCCGTAGAAACGTGGGCTGACGGGACTGCACGAGAAGAACAGGTTTCCGCCGATCTTCAGCTGTTCGTTCAGCTCCGGCATCCAATATTCTTCCTGCAAATTGATGGTATCGACATAATTGAGCGGATAAATGCAGTTGGACGTCGACATCGTATACGTATACTGCGCAAGGTCGTGGATGATGAGGTCGTAAACGTCATCGCCCGCAAGCACGCCGTTGACAAGCGAACGCGGGGACACACCGGATACGTCGACTGTGCATATCATGTCGATGTTGTACGTTTCTTCCATCCACCGGTCACGCGCATAAAGCGTATCGTTGACGATCTCTCCGGTTTCTTCCTCCGCATAATTGATCGTCGTCGGAAGCGTCATGCCGACCAGTTCATTTGTTGTATAGACACGGAATTCTGCGCCGCCGAAGTCCTCGGTTTTCAGGGTATCGGTGAAAAGCGGCTCTGCCGTTTCCGCCGCGGTCTCGGTGACGGCGGGGGTGTCTGCGGTCTCTTGTGCGGTCGTGGTGCTGCCGCCGTCGGTGTCCGATGCGCAGGCGGTGATGCCGAGCAGGGTCACAAGCAGAGCGGCTGTGAGGATTCTGGTTTTCATAAAAATTCGTCCTTTCAAAGTCGGTGATCAGTCGGAGCTCCGGTTATCAAACCGCAGAAGATACAGAAATTCTCCGTCGCGGTACACGCCGAGCTTTTCAAATCCGCAGCGTTCATACAGTCCCTGTCCGCGGAAATTGTTCTGCGCGGTGGTGAGTAAGATCCCGCCGCATCCGTTTTCCTCGCAGTGTTCTCTGACGGCGGCGATCAGACGGCGGCCGAGATGACGGCCTTTCCATGCTTCCGCGACAGCGATGCCGAGCCACGGGATTTTGGAATCCTTGTCCCAGATGAAGACGTAGCCTGCGATCTCTTTTTCGCCCGCATCGTTTTCCGCGATAGCGACCCAGAAGATGTGGTCGGGTTTTCCGCCGTCAAACCACGATAAGGTGCGCCGCTCGTTTCCGCGCCCGCGGTTGAAAAAGGATGCACTTTCCTCCCCCATCTGCGCAAAGAACGCTTCGACCATCGGCCGGTCGTCCTGTGTCATCTGACGGATTTCGATCTCATCAATATTGTATTTCATAACTGTTTCTCCGTTTTCCGATTCCGGTTGTTGTATAGAAAACAGTATATCATAAAAGGAAGAAAAAGTCAAGTGGGGACGGTTATCCTTTCCAAACATTTTTCGTCGAAAGTGCCAAACTTGCCGCTTTCCGGGAGATATTTGCGTTTGGGGGTTGCTTTTTCCCGGAATTTGATGTATAATAGATGACGATGTGCAAAAATATGTTGAAAACCTGTTATTTTCTGTTGAAAAACCGGCAGCAAAAAATGGCACATCACCCGAAAGGAAATTTTTATGACACAGATACGCATCTCCCTCTGCTTTCTTCTCGCATCGGCGGTTTGCTTTGCGGCCGGCTGTGCGCAGATACGGGGGACGGGAGCAGACGGCGGCGCGGCGGACGGTGCATTATACGGCATTCCGACCGAGCGCACTGCCGCAGAAACGGAAACGATTTTATACGATATTCCCTTGACCGATGAAGAATGTGCCGCCATCACGGAAGCGATCGCTGTGGACTGCGGCACGCTTTATCAGCCAATGAGCGCGCGGTCTCTCGACAACACGCCGCTTACACTCCCGGAGGAGGAACCCCAGAAACCGGGGACCCCGGAACCGGAGACCGCAGAACAGGCTCCCGCGGGACAGGACACTGCCGTGGAGGTGGAAGACAACAGCACCGTGTCATCCGCAGAACCGCAGACACTGGACGGCGGTGGGGCGAAAGCGCAGGAGGAGTATCTGCGCCGCCGTGCCTTTGAAGAAAAAGAAGCGGAGCTGGAAGCCGCCGCCGCACAGCGGAAAGCCGAAGAACGGAGACATGCCGCCGCGGAAGCGCGTGAGCGAGCATTGTCAAAAGCGCGTGCCGCGGAAGAGGCAAAGCGTGCCGCCTGCCCCGGCTACAATGCAGAATATGTCGCCACATTGACAAAAGAAGAACAAGCGGAAGCAGAAGCGTTTTATGAGGAGGGCTATGTCTTCTTCCGGCAGAACTGGTCGATAACAAAGGAGCTTCCCTACGGAGATGAGGGCTTCGGACAATGCGGATGCGGCCCCACCGTCACAGCGGCGCTGATTGCCAATCTGGCGGGCAAGCCCGTCACGCCGGAGGATATGCGCAAGCTTGCGATTGAGACCGGCGCCTATATTCCGAACGTCGGCACAACCTACAATTTCATCATGACCACGACCGCCGCCTACGGCATCAAAGCGACGAACGTCGTCTCCAAGGAAGCCATTGTCAACGCGCTGAAAGCGGGCAAGCTCGTGCTTGCCACGATGGGCCCCGGCGACTTCACACTCGGCGCACACTTCATGCTCTACCGCGGCATCACCGACGACGGAAAGATCCTCATCGCGGATTCGTATTCCTACGAGCTGTCGGCAAAGGAATGGGATTGGGATACGCTTGAGGGACAGTTGAAGAACGGGTATTGGGTGTTTGAAATGGAATAATTTCAAAAAACGGAACGGTTTTATGCGGTTCCGTTTTTATTTTTCCGTACAGAGAACTGTGAAAAGTGAAAAGTAAAACTCCCGCACATCCGTGCGGGAGTTCTGGCTGGGGTAGCGGGACTCGAACCTGCGAATACAAGAGTCAAAGTCTTGTGCCTTGACCGACTTGGCGATACCCCAATATTGCTTTCATTATATTATACCATATTTTTTCGGTAAATGCAAGAGCAAATGCGAAAAAAGCGAATATTTTCATTTCGTGAAACCCTTGACAAGCCGTGTCTTCTGTGCTATAATTGATTGGCAGAAGTTTCTGCGCGTTTATCTGACTTCCGGAGGTTCGCGATGCAAAAAAAACAGTCGTAGCATCAGTATTGACTTATTGAGAATCATCAGCATGATTATGGTCGTTTCGCTTCATTCCATGAATCACGGCGGATTGATTGAAAAATCCCTGATACCGGGGACACCGAACTATTTTCTGTGCAACATTCTGTACGCGCTGTGTCATGTGGCAGTCAACTGTTTCGTCATGATTACCGGGTATTTTCAATGCACATCCACGTTCAAACTGAAAAAGCTGATCGGTGTCTGGGGCAGTGCCGTTTTTTACAGCGGGGTCATGTACCTCATTCTGTGCGCCGCGTCCCTTGCATCCTTTTCTGTGACCGGTTTCATCAAACAGCTGATGGTGCTGACCCTTGACCAATATTGGTTCATTACCGCATATCTGTTTCTTTATATGGTCTCGCCGTTTCTGAACTGCGCAATCCGTGCGATGAATCGGAAATTGCACCTGATGTGCTGCTGTACGCTGCTGTTTTTGTTTTCGTTTTTGCATAATCTGATATACATCAGCGACTTCGGCGATGTGGCAGGCGGTTACAGTTTCCTTTGGTTCTGTATCCTGTATATGACGGCGGCATATTTCCGCCTGTACGTTCCAGACACCGTAAAAATACAGAAATTCATGCTCCCGCTGTATTTCCTTTTTTCGATGTGTATCTGCGGTGAACGGTTCGTCGCTTATTACATCACGCCGTACCTCTTCGGCGGTGTCCGTTTAACCAGCTTGTTTTATTCTTATAATTCCGTTATGTGTGTCGCGGCGACGTTATGCCTGTTTCAGTTTTTCAGAGGACTTTCGCTATCCTCTCCCGCTGTTCATAAGACTGTTTCCCTGTTCGCTCCGCTGACCGTTGCGGTTTATCTGATTCACGATAACAACGGCATCCGGATGATACTGTGGGAGCTTCTGAAACCCTCCGCATATTTTGACCGACCATGGCTTGTGCTGTATCTGCTTCTGTGCATCGTTTCCATCTTCATTCTCTGCTGTCTGATAGAATGGATTCGGCAGAAGATCACAAAATTCACCGGTATTTCCGCACGGATTGCATCGGTCTGTGACCGTATACAAATGCAATGCAGTCAATTTTTTGACCGCATCACCGAATAAAGAAAGGATTTGATTTTATCATGACAGGTCTGATACTGGAAGGCGGCGCGATGCGCGGGATGTATACCGCGGGGGTCTGCGACGTGCTCATGGAACACAACATTTCATTTGACGGCTGTATCGGTGTCAGCGCCGGTGCGACATTCGGGTGCAACGTCAAGTCAAAGCAGATCGGGCGTACCGTCCGTTACAATACAAAATACAGCCGCGACCCGCGCTATGCAAGCTTCCGTTCCCTTTTGTTCACGGGCGATTACTTCGGCGCGAAATTCTGCTACGATGACATCCCGAACACGTTTGACCCCTTTGACTACAAAACCTACAAGGAAAATCCGATGCCGTTCTACATCGTCTGCACGGATGCGGACACGGGGAACGCGGTCTATCACCGCGCCGACGACTGCGGGGAGCGCGATCTTCTGTATATGCGCGCATCGGCGTCCATGCCGCTGTTCTCCCGCATTGTCGAGGTAGACGGTCTGCATCTCTCCGACGGCGGTACAGCGGACTCGATTCCGATTTCCTGGTTCCGGGCGCAGGGATACACGAAAAATCTCGTCGTTCTGACCCGTCCCGACGGCTACCGTAAAAAGCCGATGTCCGCCGCCGGTGCCATCCGCTTTGCTCTGCACAAATATCCCGCCCTCGCCGATGCGCTCTCCACGCGGCACATCCGTTACAACGAAACGCTCGATCTGCTCGCGAAACTGGAAAAAGCCGGCGACACGATGGTGCTTCGGCCCTCCCGCGACCTGCATCTGGGCAGAATCGAGAAAGATCCTGCGAAGCTGCGGGAAATGTATGATCTGGGTCGGGAGGATGCCAGCGGGAAATTGGAAGAGATTAAAAAGTTTCTGGGGATGTGACTTTTGGGAAGTTATCCACAGAGTGTGAAAGGAAAATGATCTACGCCGCCGATGGGGATGCGTAAATCCTTTTTGTATTTCATTTGCGTTGAACGGTTTCTTTTTTGCGGAGATGATATTGTCAATTTTAGGATTGAGGTATGAGTTCCTCTGTGTTTGTAAGGGATGCCTCGATTCATAAGCGGACAACATTCCCAGCAGAAGAAACTTCCCTCAAATATCATCCCCAGATGATATTATCCACCACGACCCCGCCGCCGTGACAGGACAGCGTGAGCGTGCAGTCGCCCGTACCGGGAACCGGGATCGAAGCGGTTTCCCCGCCGCGGCATTCAGCGAGAGGAGTACCGTCAACGGAAACAGTCAGAACTCCGTCTCCGACAGGAGAGATAGAAACCGTTCCGCGCGCACCGTCGGCGTAGAGGTGGTAGGACGCCGTGCCGCCGTCGGCGAATGCCGTGAAGGTGTCGTCCCACTCGTTTGTCGGATTGCCGTCTTTGTCCTGCCAGGTGACGAGATCGTTTTTCTCAAAATGGTCGCAGGCACGGAGCACACATCCGGGGCGGCGGAGGATGGAGGCGATGACGTTGTCCAGATGGTCACAGTTTTCGTAGCGGATGTTTTCCAGATATTCCGTGAACGCCGCCTGCGCATCGGCATAGGAGGGGCGGTCGCCGCCGCCTGAATACGCGATGACCTTGTCCCAGAGCGCGGGCTTTTTCACGGAGCAGGGGGTGTTGTCCGTGTCCATTTTCTTCCACGGCCAGATGTTGTAGCCGATATCCAGCTCCGCGGCAAGCGGATACATCGCCGCAAACCAGCGCGGATCGTTTTCGCCCGTTTCCCCGAGATACAGCGGAATGCCGAGCTTTTCGCGGCGGTCAAGGAACGCATCATACATGAAGCGGCGCGGCGGACACCAGTAGCGGTGGAAGTGCAGGCACATATTGTCGTCAAACACTTCGTCAAAGAAGTCCGCGCGGCTTGCCCAGACGTCGCTTTCGATGGAGAACATATGCACCCGGTCGATCTTGCGGATCTCGGCGATGCAGTCGCGGTAGAATTGCTTTAAGGATACGCGGAGCGCATCGTGGTCGAGCTTGGGATAGCCGTCGATGGGACAGCGCGCAGGTTCGTTCAATAGGTCATACATTCCGACGATCCATCTGTCCTTGTACCGGCGGGCAAATTCGCACCAGAGCGCAAGCGTTTTTTCTCTGCTGTCGGAGGAGGTGTCGGTGAGCAGGCGCGGGATGTCGTCGATGCAGTCGTCGATGTTGGAACCGGTCTGTCCGCCAGGCGCACCGTGCAGGTCAAGGCAGACATACAGTCCGTATGCTTCGCACCAGTCGATAAAGCGGTCGATGAGCGCAAAGCCGTCCTCTTTGAACGTGATGCCCGGCTCGTCCTCCATGACTACGCGCCAGCCGACGGGAAGCCGCACGGAATTGAAGCCTGCCGCCGCCATTGCCGCGACGTCGGCCTCCGTGATGTAATTTTCGCGGAATTTTACCCAGAATTCTTCTGCAAAGCGCGTTCCGCACAGGTCGCGCACCAACTCCTCAATGCGGCGCGGGCTGTTGTACCGCCCGCCAAAGCGCCACATATAGCCCTCCGGCAGAAACCAGTTGCCGATGCCCATGCCGCAAAGCAGGATCTCCTCGCCGCGGCCGTTGACGATTTTTCCGTTCTCCGCACGCAGAAATCCGCACACGCGGGAGCGGGACATTTTTTCGGTGATTGTCATGGTTGTGTTCTCCGTTTTCTTTTTTGATATTAGTATATCACAGATGGACGGGGTTTGCAAGAGGGTCGGGCGAATTTGTACAAAAAAAAATCACCGCCGAGGTGGGCGGGGATGGAGGTGTGATATAATCCCCTTAGAGTAGACACTCAAAAACAAAAAGATTTTGAGACTACACTAAGGGGGTTATTATTGTGCCAAAAGAAAGACGACAGAACAAGAAATACAACATTGAGCAAAAACAGCAAGCAGTTGAAGCATAC
>JAFUPC010000092.1 GCA_017481495.1 Clostridia bacterium | reverse complement strand
CCCCAGCCGGAGGACGGGCAGATGCCGGGCATCGCACCGTCGGGAAGCTGTGCGTCAAAGAGATCCTGCAGCCACTTTGCAAAGAGATTTTCCGTCGTGAAATCGGTCAGCATCTGCTCGCATGATGCCTGCGCGTCGTTGCACCAGCCGAGCTTTTCGCGCGTCGGGCAGTCCGTCGGCATCCAGAACAGATTCGACCATGTTGCCATCTGCCCGGCGCGGAAAATGCCGTTCAGAAAATCATCCGAACATGCAAACGAAGAGCGTAGCTTGACATCCTGATGAACGAACACGCCGGAAACGGTCGAGAGATCGGGATTTTTCAGTCCCGTGACCTCAATGAAGCGGAAGCCGTGGTAGGCAAACTTCGGTGACCAGACAAACGGTTTTCCGTCGCAGGTGAAGCGGTCGTGCGCAAAATCGGATTCCTTATAATGGTTTCCCATCTGGAAGTAGTCCATCTCGCCGTTGGCATCGAGCTTTTCGGCATAGTGGATGTCGAGGATATCGCCGGATGCCTGCCGTCCGTCGACCGACAGACGGACAAAGCCGGACATATTCTGTCCGAGGTCAAAGATATAGCGTCCCTCCCCTTTGTCCCACATTTCGATGGCAGGATAAATGCGGTCTGCGCGGATCGGCTCGCACGGCGTTTGGCGGAACGTGCCGACGGGAGGGGTGGTATCGGAGACAGCGTTTGCCCATGCGCTGTCGTCATAGTCAAGGGACATCCATGCGGGATCGTACTGCCGCGCGTCAAAATACTCGCCGGAGCGCAGCTGGTTGTAGATGACAGCCGATTTGTCCGTACACTTCCAGTTTGCGTCGGAGGACAGCACGCGCCGTCCGTTGACCTCCAGCACAAGGATAAACTTCGGATTGTCGCGCCACGGGGCAATGTTGTGATCCCATGACGTTGCAAACGGCTCATTGTACCAGCCGTTGCCGCACTGCACAGCCATGATGTTGTCACCCTGACAAAGCTGTTCTGTGACGTCGTAGCGGTTGTACCACAGTGTTTTGCGGTAGTCCGAGCAGGGCGCGGTGAACAGGTCGTCGGAGACCGGCGTACCGTTCAGATAATAATAGCCAAGACCGAGTCCGCAGACAGACAGCGTCGCGGAGGTGATCGGCTCGGAAACGGTAAAGCGGCGGCGGAACAGCGGTGCGGTGCCGTCAGCCTTTGGGTCGTATTTGCGCGGGGTTTTGATGAAATTTACACGTTCAAAGGGATGTGTCATCGTGATTCTCCTTTCGGTGGCTATGCTGCTGTCTTCATTATAACAAATCACGGGCGGAAAGTAAAGGGGTTTGGAAAAGTTTTCATCTGTTTTATCACGCCTCTTGACGGCGGCGCAGTTTTGTGTTATGATGAAAGAAAACCGATGGAGGGATACGGTCATGTATGTCACACTGATCTGCGGAAAATTATGCTCGGGCAAGACCACCTACGCACACAAGCTGCGGCGGGAGCATCACGCGGTTCTTCTGTCGTGCGACGAAATCACACTTGCGCTGACAGGATTGGATGCGGGAGAAGCATTTGACGGTATTGCCGCGCGGACACAGAAGTACCTCTATGACAAAGCGGCGGAGATTGTCGGGGACGGGATTCCCGTCATCCTTGACTGGGGCTTCTGGACGGTGCGGTCACGGGCTGAGGCACGGGCGTTTTTTGATGCGCGCGGGATTCCGTATACGTTTGTGTATCTGGACGTGTCGGAGGACGAGCATGCGGCGCGGATTGCACGGCGCAATGCGTCGGTGATGGCAGGCGAGGTGCTTGCTTATTATGTCGATGAAGGGCTGGCGAAAAAGTTCGCATCGAAGTTCGAGCCGCCCGAGGACTGGGAAATCGACGAGCGGATCACAGAATAACAGAATCAAAAGCATACGGAGCAGAACGCGCCGCCTGTCGGGTGCATCTGCTCCGTATCGTATTTTGGGTTTTCAATCATTGACAGCCGTTACTGAATCAGCGTATCCAGCCGCTTTTCGATGATTTTTCTGTTCCGCTCCACGGTGGAGCCGAGGTCACGTTTGTCGGTTTTCATCATCTGGAACATGAAGTTGTCACGGATCACGTCACACAGCGTGGAGTCGCCGATGTCGATGACACGGGACGAGAAGATCAGATCCAGCATCTGTGCGGAGGCCTCGTCCCGGGTGCCTTTGGTCTTCAGGCTGATATCGTAGTATGCGGGGATAACATCGTGGTAAGAGCGGTAATTCAGAATTTCGAGCAGGTATCCCGTCATGTCGGTATCGGCATTGGTGGAGGGGACAACCACAGGGAAGTAATAGCATACTCTGGTATGGTAGTTTTCCTGTGCTTCATCGTATTTCGGATACGGAATGATGCCGAAATCGGTATCCATGCCGCGCATGGATTCGATGAAGAAGAACGACATG
>JAFUPC010000091.1 GCA_017481495.1 Clostridia bacterium | reverse complement strand
GACACACGAGCGTTTGCGTGACGGCATCCTTGTCGGAGACCGCCGCGCGCAGATAGGAGAGCTTTCCGGAAATTTTGTACTCTATTACATTACGGAAAATCTCGCGCGATTCGTCGTCCGCAAGCAGAGCATACGCCCGGTCAAAGTCCGCGCGGTGTTCGTCGAAATACGCCCGCGTAAACAGCGTATCGCCCGACACGGGCACGTCCGGCGCAACGGTTTCATAACGGTCTGCCATGTCGTAAAACCGCCCAAGCACGTCGGGCAGGGACGACGCAAACGAGATGACGATGAGCATATCGCCGTATTTTTCGCAGACCTCGGAAAAGGACAGCACCCGTTTTCCGTGGAACATATGCCCGCGCACAAAGCCGTCGGAGGCGAAAAAATCCGCCGCTTCCACGCCAATCTGCTCCATGACGGCGAGAATTTTGTCCGCACCGTTGCCCATGCCGTAGAGGACAATGGGTTTTCCGCATTCCTTCATGCGCATCCAGACATCGGTGGTTTCGTTGATACAGAGCATCGGTCACAGTCCTTTACTTTGGTATGGTGTAGCCCGTTCCGCGCACCGTCTCGATGAGACGGACACCGTAGCGGTCGTCGATCTTGGAACGGATGTAGCGGATGTAGACATCCACCACATTGGAATTTTTCTTCTTTTTGGGGGCGACATCCTCATCTGCTTTGGGTTTGCGGATGGCATCGAACAGCTCCGCACGGGAGATGACGTCGCCGCGCCGCTTCATTAAATAGACGATGATTTCGTATTCGGAGGGGGTCAGCTGAATGATGTCGTTTTTATAGAAAATCTGATGATACCCCTCGTTGAAGCGGATGTCGTCCGCCGGGGAACGCTGCTTCATTTTCATTGCGGGGACTTCTTTCTTGCGCAAAATCTCGTCATCCCGGTAATGAAGCAATTCCTTTGCGCAATACAGAAACTGATGCACAAGGAACGGCCGCTGGAACACATACCGGTAAATATCGCTGTCGTAAAACCGCAGTTTGTCCGCGGTCATCGCATCGGAATCGGGATACCCGAACAGAATGACCGGCAGCTGCTGCTCCTCCGCAAAGGAAAGCATCTTTTCAAGTCCGGTGTACGCCACGTCAAGGTCGAGGATCAGAAGCCGGCACCCGTCGTCTCCCGGAACGAATGCGGGGACGGGGGCTTCAGCGGCGGATTCCGCCGCTGGTACAGATTCAGCCGCTATCGCAGATTCAGCGGATTCCGTCGATTCCGCAGGTTCTGATGGCGCATCGGTGCCAGCGATACCATCGGTACCATCGATACCACCGGTATCAGCGGTAAAACCGTTAATGGATTCCGGTTCCGCCGTGGGAATGGCGGCATCATCCACGGACGGCAGGGAAACCGGATGTCCGAGCACCGCTGTTTCCAGCTCAGCCGGCAGAAGATTGGGGACTATGCGCACGGGATACGGCATCCCCGACAATTCCAGTTCCAGCATATGCGCAAACAGTTTATCTCCCGATACAAGCAGGATCTCCCGCATACAGCTTACGCCTCCTCATCCGTATCCCCGGCAAAGGCGGGCAGGGTACGGTAGTCTTTGATCTCAACATCCGTGAAATACGCATGGATGATCTCGTCGTAAAATGCGCCGTTTTCCGCCATATTCTTCGCGCCCCACTGGCTGATGCCGCCGCCGTGACCCCAGCCTTTTCCGATGAACAGGAAGTTTTCGTTGGTTTCATCGGTCAGCCGTTCCAGCGCATCGGCGGGAATGTCGTAAACGGCATCCTCGTTTGTGAACAGCGTGGAGGAACCGTCTGCCCGGATAACTTCCATGCCATCGGAAATGTCGAATTCCTTTACCCCGTCGGCAGTTAAGACCCGGGTGGTCGTTTTGTTTGCGGACTCCGTCAGGGTCAGTGCTTTTATTCCGTCGGGGGTCAGGACGGACAGAAACCGGTCGAGGATCGGGATCTCGCCCTTGTATCCGACAACGAAATTCGCGCTGCTTAAATATCTGCCGAGCGTGGTGCGGATGATGTCCGTGCCTTTTAAGGTAACGGTGTTGCCGTAAACGTCCGTCACAGTGAGTTTGTAGACGTAAGACGAATTTTCTGCAAGCTCCGTGATGGCGACGTCGGCAATACTGCCCTTGAGCTTTGTGTATCCCTTGGTCTGGGACAGATAGACGTATAGGTCATACGGCGAGACCTCGGACATCCAGATGCCGTTAGGGTGAGAAGCATAATCCTCCCACGGTGTTTCCACCGCGCGCAGATACGGGAACGCGCTTCCGTTCCAAATCTGTTCGATATTGACGGTACAGCCGCCTGTGACGGCGGAATAGAACGTGTTGCAGACCTTGTCGTCGTAGGTGATGACCATACCGCGCGTTTCGTCCACCGCTCGGAGAACCGCATCGTTCTGCTGTCCGGTGCCGCGGTAGACCTGGCAGTCGGTGCCGTTGCATAGATCGATTTTATAGGAAGAATGCTTGGAACGGTTGGCAAGGGTATAGGAGCGGATGATGCACGCAAAGGTTTTCAGCGACTCATAGCTCCAGTTGTTGTTGATCTCATACGGAAGCACGCCGGCGACGTACTGTTCCAGCGGGATGAGATTGGTGACGGAAATGCCGTCGTTGTACCGCCCGAACAGGAACACTCCCTGATAGCCGTTCTTTGCCGGAGTGACGATGACGTTCTCCTCCGGCACTTCGTTTTCCGCCGCATCGTCATCGGGCAGGGGAGATACCCCGAGCAGACCGTCGCCTGCGCGGTATTCAAACAGGATGAGATTCTTGTCGGGGGCGATGACGGTCATGGCATCGCTCATCGGATAGACGACCGTCGGTGTTTCCCCGGTCACAGCGGCAACAGTGTCCGCTTTTGCCGCGGCGGAGTCTCCGGAACCGAAGTCCCCGATGCGCACATACAGATTCCCCGCTTTGTATGCCGGGAATGCGTAGATGAGAGACGAATGGATCCCCGCGTTTTTCAGTGCTGTGTTGGTCTTTTCCACGGCTTCGGTGATGGCTTCCTTTGTATTGTATGCCGTCGGCAGCTCCAGATGGTATCCGCCGATGACGACCCCCGAGGAGGCAGGAACATAATAGCCGTCGTCGTCCAGTGCCAGATTGTCATCCCGGCAGACGGCGATATACGGTTCTGCCGTTTCGATGTACGGGGTGAAAACGTCATCCTCCCCGGTATGACCGAGCACAAAGCCGTCGGACGCACGGACGGCAAAGCTTTGGGTCACGCCCGTGCCGTACATCAGACCGATACGAAGAAGGAGCCCTTCGTCCGGCTCCTCCTCGTTTTCCGCATCTTCGGTCATAACTTCGGTTACGACGTCGGAGGTGCTGTTTTCGGTGACTTCTGCGGCGCTGACATACGGGATGGCGGCGACGAGAACGCCCAGCAGCATCAGAATGACCATTGCCAGACAGATGATCTGGCGCACGAGCTGCTGCTTTTCGGCTTGTGTACGTTTTTTCATGGTATGTATCCTTTCTTTGCGTGATCCGGATTATTGAATGACATAAGTACCGCGCACCATGATGTACGCCTCCTCCGAGGTCACAGTCAGACCCCGTCCGTCGTCGCGGGGGACGAGCAGGAGATGGTTCGCGGTGATGGCGGTACCGTTTCCGATGTCCGCACCGGCGGTGAGGTCGGACAGACCGTTTGCACCGGGGCAGAGTGCGACAGCTGTACCAGAGCGCAGGATCAGCTCACAGGGACCGGTGATGCTCTGTCCTTTTTTCAGGGCAACAACGGTGTAGGAGGTATCCGCGGGGGCGGCGACCTCGGGTGCATCGGTTTCGGGGGTTGTTATTTCCGTCTCCGGGGCGGTGGTATCGTCGGGAAGTGCCGCACCGAGCGATTCGGCCAAGGTGTCGATCTTCTTGTTCAGCTTTTCTTCAAGCGCGTTCAGCGCACGGATGACATAGCTTTCGGAAACGGGGAGGTCGGAGCCTTCGTAGGTCGTTTCTTCTTCGGCAAATACGGCAAAGCCGCAGACGGAAATGCACAGAAGCAGTGCAAGCGCAAGGGTGAGAATGCGGGTGGTCTTGTTCATGGCAGGTTTCCTTTCTGTCAAATTATTCAGTCGGTATACGGTATGCTGAAACCGTCCGGCAGTGCCGCGGGGGATGCCGGAATTTTCAGTTTGCGGAGCTTCGGGGGTTCGGAAAACAGCGCGGCGAAATCAATGCCTGTGTAGATGACGGCGCTGTCCTTTTTCAGTGTCACAAGCTGGACACCGGCGGAGGTACGGGTCGTTTTCAGCGGGATGAGTGCGGAGGAGAGGATCATGCCTTTGCCCACATCCGTGACAAGGAGAATATCGCGCTCCTCATTTTCCGCAAGATAGAAGATGCCGATACATGGGGAAGCATCAGAATACGCACCGGTCAGACGGCGGCGGTTCGTTTTGGTCGCGTAGGACGATGCCGGAATGCGCACGCCTTTGCCGTTGGCAAACAGGAAGACAAACGTCCCCCCGTCGTTTTCGGCATCGGCCTGATTTGCGGCGGCAATGCACTTTTCGCCCGCATCAAAGCCGAGCTTTGCCGGAATGAAGTCGCCGAGCAGGGAAGCCTTTGTCGGCTCAAAGTCGGAAAGCTTCGCCTTGTAGACCTGCGCGCGGTCGGAGAAGAACAGCATCTCGTGTGCGTTTTCCGCATCCCACGAAGCGCGCTGGCTGTCGCCGTCCTTGAATTTCTGCTCGTCGTTGCCGCGCAGGGAAGCCATTGTGATCTTCTTGAAATAGCCGTCGTGCGAGAGAATGAGGCGCACGGGATAATTCTCGATGTGCTCGTCCTCATCGTATTCCGTGACATCCTCATCGTAGATGAGCTGGGTCATGCGCGGTTTGCCGTATTTGTCGCGGATCTCTTTGAGCTGCTTTGCGATCAGCTTCTTCTTTTTCGTTTCACTGCCGATGAGTCCTTCCAGCTCTGCGATCTCTTTCTGCAAATCTTCGATTTCGGAGATACGGTTGAGGATATATTCGCGGTTTAAATTGCGCAGTTTGATGTCGGCGATGTATTCCGCCTGGATCTCGTCAATGGAGAAGCCTGCCATCAGGTTCGGGATGACGTCGGCATCGTTTTCCGTGTTGCGGACGATGGAGATGGCGCGGTCGATGTCGAGAAGAATTTTGCCCAAGCCCAGGAGCAGATGCAGCTTGTCTTTCTTTTTGTCAAGGTCGTAGGTCAGCTCACGGGTGAGACAGCCGAGGCGGAACTTGATCCACTCGTTTAAGATCTCGATGACGCCCATCTGTCTCGGTGCGGAACCGATGAGGACGTTGAAGTTACAGGCAAATTCGTCTTCCAGCGGTGTGAGCTTGTACAGCTTGCGCATCAGAACATCGGGGTCGGTGCCGCGGCGCAGGTCGAGGGTCAGCTGGAAGCCGTTTTTGTCGATCTCGTCGCGGAAATCGGTGATCTCTTTCAGCTTGCCTTCCTTGACAAGGTCGGAAATGCGCTTGACGATCGCTTCGATGGAGGTGGAATAGGGGATTTGCAGGATGTTGATGCAGTTTTCCTTTTTGTCAAATGCGTATCGCGCACGGACGGAAAACGAGCCGCGGCCGGTGCGGTAGATCTCCTTTAACTGTGTCCGGTTGTAGATGATGGAAGCACCGGTCGAAAAATCGGGTGCTTTGATGATGTCCATCATGTCATTAAGCGAAAGATCGGGGTTGGAAAGCAGGGCAATCGTGCCGTCGCAGACCTCCGCTAAATTGAACGAGCAGATGTTGGATGCCATACCGACCGCGATACCGACGTTGGGGGTCACGAGAATGTTCGGGAATGTCGTCGGGAACAGGGTCGGTTCGGTTTTCGTGTTGTCGTAGTTCGGCACCATATCAACGGCGTTCTTGTCGATGCCGCGGAACAGTTCGTTGCAGATGGGGTCGAGCCGCACCTCGGTGTAACGCGCGGCGGCATACGCCATGTCACGGCTGTAATGCTTGCCGAACGAACCTTTGGAGTCCACGAACGGATGGAGCAGTGCTTCATGGTCGCGGGTCAGGCGCACCATCGTTTCATAGATGGAAGCATCCCCATGCGGGTGATACTGCATCGTCGCACCGGCGACGTTCGCGGATTTTGTTCTGGGGCCGGAGAGCAGTCCCTGCTTGTACATCGTGTAGAGCAGTTTCCGGTGCGAGGGCTTGAATCCGTCGATTTCCGGGATCGCACGCGAAATGATGACGCTCATGACGTAGGGCATATAGTTTTTTTCTATGGTTTCGGTAATGGGTTGCGGCGTGATCTCCGCCGGTTTTACCGGGATGAGGTCAAATTTTTCCGAAGCCTTTGATTTTTTTGCCATGAAAAGTCGTTTCCTTATCTATTTTTAATAATCCGCATCGCGCACATATTCTGAGCCGTGGCGGGCGATGAATTCCTTGCGTTCGGGCAGGTCGTCGCCGAGCAGGGTCTCGAAAATGTACATCGTCGCCGCTTCGTCGGTAGGATCCACGCGGACGAGATGGCGGGTTTCGGGATTCATCGTCGTCTGCCACATCATTTCCGGCGTATTTTCGCCAAGACCTTTTGAGCGCTGGAGCGTGTATTTCACATCGCCCAGCTTTGCCAGAATGTCCGCCTTGTCGGCTTCGTCGTATGCGTAGTAGGTGTCGTCCTTGACCGTGATCTCATAAAGCGGCGTTTCCGCAATGTAGACCTTGCCCATTTTGATGAGGGAGGGCAGGAGCCGATAGAACATCGTCAGGATCAGCGTGCGGATCTGGAAACCGTCTTCGTCGGCATCGGTGCAGATGATGATCTTCGACCATTTGAGTGCATCGGGGTCAAACGGAACCATGTCGGACTTGACTTTTGTTTTCAATTCTACACCGCATCCGATGACACGGAGCAGGTCGCAGATGATCTCACTTTTGAAAATTTTGTCGTAGGTGCTTTTCAGACAGTTCAGCGTCTTGCCGCGCACGGCGATGATCGCCTGATATTCCGCCGTCCGTCCGAGCTTTGTGGAGGTCAATGCGGAGTCGCCCTCAACGATGTACAATTCTCTTTTTTCAGGGTCCTTGGAACGGCATCCGACAAACTTTTCGATGCGGTTGGTCATGTCGACCGTGCCGCCGAGCTTCTTTTTCAGATTGAGCCGGGTCGATTCCGCTGTTTCGCGGGAGCGCTTGTTGACAAGCACTTGTGCTGTGATCTTGTCCGCATCGATGGGGTTTTCGGTGAAGTAGATTTCCAGCTGCTGTTTGAGAAAATCGGTCAGCGCTTCGGCGATGAAGGTGTTGTTGATGGCCTTTTTCGTCTGGTTTGCATATGATGTCTGTGTGGAGCGGCTGTTGATGACGAGCAGAAGACAGTCCTCAATATCGGCGAACGTGATCTTCGCTTCGTTTTTGTTGTATTTGCCGTTTGCTTTCAGATGTTTGTCGATTGCAAACGTGAATGCGGAACGGACGGCTTTGTCAGGGGAACCGCCGTGTTCCAGAAACGAACCGTTGTGGTAGTATTCCAGCAGATTCGCCGTGTTGGAGAAGCAGAACGAGACCTCCGCTTTCAGCTTGTAGTCCGGTTTGTCCGCACGGTCGCGGCCGGCGGTTTCCAGATTCCAAAGTACCGGCGGGGTCAGCGCGGTGTCGCCGGACAGCTCCGAGACGTATTCAATGATGCCGCGCTCATAGTGGTAAACAGTTTCTTCAAACTCTCCGTCTGCCGTCTCAAAACGGAACACGAACCGGATGCCCGCATTGACGATGGACTGCTTGCGCAGAACCGTTTCCAGATGCTCCCGCGGCACGGCGATGTCGGTGAAGACATCAAGGTCGGGTTTCCAACGGATGACGGAACCGGTGCGGCCGGCTTCCTTTTTCGAAGGTTCGCGGATGGAAAGCTCGGTCACGGGTTCGCCTTTGGCAAACTCGATGTGGTAGACCTTGCCGTTGTTGTAGGAGGTGACGTGCATATATTCGGAGGAATACTGCGTTGCGCACGCGCCGAGTCCGTTCAGACCCAGCGAATATTCGTAAGCCGCACCCGCGGCGTTGTTGTCGTATTTGCCGCCCGCGTACAATTCGCAGTAGACCAGCTCCCAGTTGTAGCGACCCTCGGCTTCGTTGTAATCCAGCGGAACGCCGCGGCCGAAGTCCTCCACTTCAAAGGAATGGTCGGCGAACGCCGTCACGCGGATTTCATTGCCGTAGCCCTCGCGTGCTTCGTCAACGGCGTTGGACAGAATTTCAAAAAACGAATGCTCACAGCCCTCAAGACCGTCCGAGCCGAAAATGACCGCGGGACGCTTTCTGACGCGGTCGGCACCTTTCAGCATGGAGATACTCTGATTGTCGTATTTTGCGGCGGTTTCCTTTTTGGCCATGTTGTACCTGTACCTTTCATAACGTATTCATATTATTATATCAGATTTTCCGCGAATTGAAAAGGGGTTTCGGATGAAAAACGCGAAAATTTTTTGTAAACGATTCAAGAATGTACAATTTTACGGGTGTTTGGGGAGCAAAAGCACAAAAAAATCACGAAATATTGAAAAACCACTTGATATTTTCCGTTTTGTTTGATATAATATTATTAAGTAATTATACACCGCCGGATACCCTTTGAAAAAAAACAGGCGGGGAACCGGTGCGTGTACCGTTAATTTCAAGATAGGAGAATGGAAAAATGATCTCTCGCAACATTACCATAAAGAACAGCGTAGGCCTCCATGCAAGACCTGCAACTTTCTTCATCCAGAAGGCGAATTCCTATAAGAGTTCCATCTGGGTCGAAAAGGACGACAGACGTGTCAATGCAAAGTCTCTGCTCGGTGTTCTTTCCCTCGGCATCACCAAGGATATGACCATCACGCTGATTGCGGACGGTGCGGACGAGGTTGAAGCGCTGAACGGCATCGAAGACCTGGTCGTCAACGGCTTCGGTGACTGATTTCGGATCCGGGGCATTCCCGGAACTGTTCCGGACGACCGTTCCGGAAGAAACAGCGGAATCCATACCATACATCGGGAGCGGGCCTGCGCGGATTGCCGGATACGGTTGTCCCACGGGGTCGCCCTTTGTCTTTTTTATTGAATGAAAGGAGTCACTATCCATGTCCGACACTGACATCCGCACACCGGACGAAACCCGTCTTGCACGTCTGCGGGAAAAGGCAAATCAGCTTCCGCTGCAGCCGGGCGTTTATATTATGCACGACCGGCACGGCAAGGTCATCTATGTCGGCAAGTCCAAGGTGCTGAAAAACCGGGTGTCGCAGTATTTCCACGAACACGCCGGACACGCTGTCAAGACGGCGCGGATGGTCTCAAACGTCGAGGATTTCGAGTATATCCTCTGTGACTCCGAAATGGAAGCCCTGACATTGGAAAACAGTCTCATTAAACTGCACACGCCGAAATACAACATCCGCCTGAAAGACGACAAGAATTATCCCTATATCCGTATCACGATAAACGATGCGTTCCCGGAAATTTCGATGGTGCGCAAACGGTTGTCGGACGGCGCACGGTATTTCGGGCCGTATTCCAGCGCGCAGGCAGTGGCAAAGATCCTCGTTACCATCCGCAAGTCATTCGGCATCGCATCGTGCAAAAAATCGTTTCCGCGCGACATCGGACGGGAGCGTCCCTGCATTTATGCGCAGATGGGGCAGTGCTGTGCGCCGTGTACCGGGCGTGTGACGTCGGAGGCGTACAAAGAAATTTTCCGCGATATCACCGCCATGTTGCGCGGGTCGTTTGAAGAAGTGAAGCGATCTTTGCAGGAGAAGATGGAGAATGCCGCCGAAAATCTGGAATTTGAAGCGGCGGCCATCTACCGTGACCGCATCGAAAGTCTGTCAAAGCTGTGGCAGAAGCAGAAGGTCGTGACCTCCCCCGATGCGGAGCAGGATGTCATCGGCATTTACCGCGGGGATACCTGCTCGTGTATTTCGGTATTCTATATCCGCGGCGGATGTCTGATTGACTCCGAGCATTTCAATTTCGGCGCCGACCAGATCATGGAGGACGAAAACATTCCGGCGTTTCTGTCGGAATTCTATACGATGCGCGAGTTCGTGCCGAAAGAAATCCTGCTCGGTTTCCCGCTCGGCGAAGACGACCGGACATCGCTGTCCGCATTCCTGTGCGAAAAAGCGGGGCGGAAGATCCAGCTCCGTATTCCCGAACGCGGGGACGGAAAGAAGCTGTGCGACATGGCAAGCGAAAACGCGGAGCAGAACGCAAAGCATTTTCAGGCGGAAAGTGAGCGGGACAACCGGACACTCGTCAAGCTGGCATCCATGCTCGGACTGGAAGTCATTCCGGAACGCATCGAAGCCTACGACATTTCCAACCTCGGCGCGGAACACATCACCGCTGGCATGATCGTCTGCGAAAACGGGAAATTCATAAAGAAAGACTACCGTACGTTCACCATACGCGAAACCACCGGTGCGCCCGACGACTACGCCTCCATGAAAGAGGCTCTGCGCCGACGGCTCGACCACATCATCCACCCGACCGGCTCCGGCTTTGGCGAAACACCGCCCGATCTGATTTTATTGGACGGCGGCAAGGGACACGTTTCCACGGTTCTGGGTCTGATGGAGGAGCTTGGGCTGGATATTCCCGTCATGGGCATGGTCAAGGACGAATTTCACAAAACGCGCGCCCTGACGGACGGGGAGCGGGAGATCAACATCGCCAGAGAGCAGTCGGTGTTTGTCTATATCTATAAAATCCAGGAAGAGGTCCACCGCTATACCGTGTCCCGCATGATGGGCGCCAAAAACAAGACCCTGAAAACCTCCTCTCTCGAAGCCATCGACGGCATCGGTGCGGCAAAGGCAAAGGCATTGCTTGCGCATTTCAAGTCGCTGTCGGCAATTAAAAATGCGACCGTCGACGAGCTGTGCGAGGTGGACGGCATCAGCCAGAATCTGGCATTGAATATCATCAAATACTACCACAAGGAATCGTAAAAGTCTGAAAATAAAGTTTCAGACGTGTACTGTTTCGTTTTACGAAACATGGTGACTATTCGCAGTCTTACGACTGCGATTTTGTGCAAGCACAAAACCAGTCCCAATTCCACAAGAAAGGAAACTTTCGTTTCGCGAAAGTCATGGTCAAAATATGAGAATCATCACAGGCGAAGCGCGGAATATCACGCTTGAAACGCTGGAGGGCGAGGCGACCCGTCCGACGGCGGAGCGTGTTAAGGAAGCAGTATTCAGCGCATTGCAATTTGAAATGGAAAACGCGCACTTTCTCGATCTGTTTTCCGGCTCGGGACAGATGGGGCTGGAAGCACTCTCCCGCGGCGCATCGCTTGCCGTCATGGTCGATGCGTCCCCGGATGCCATCGTCGTCATCAAGGCGAACGCAAAGAAGACGAAGCTCTTTGACCGGTGCCGCATCGTCAACTACCGGTATGAGGATTATCTGAAAGGCTTCTCCAAAAACGGCGACCGCCCGTTTGACATCATTTATATCGACCCGCCGTTCACGGAGCATATCCACGGCGAGGTCATGAAGCGGCTGGCGGCTTCCGGTGCGGCAGATGCGCGCACGAAGATTCTGGTCGAGAGCGAGAACCCTGACATTTTCGGCGGAAACGATGCGGTACTTGCACAGTATGAGATCACGAAAACCGCGAAATACGGGCGTATTTATGTGACATATCTACGGATGCGGGAGGAGTCGTCCGATGAATGAAGCAATTCGTGCCGCGGTGATCCCCGGCAGCTTTGACCCCGTGACCGTCGGGCATCTCGATGTCATTGAGCGTGCCGCCGCCATCTTTGAATGCGTGTATGTGACTGCGTTCCGCAACGCGGACAAAAAGGGAAGTATGTTCTCCGATGAGGACAAATTGCATCTGCTCCGCCTTGCGACTGCGCATCTTCCGAACGTGGAATGCTGCATTGAGGGCGGCATGACGGCAGTCTTTGCAAAGGAACACAACGCCGTCATCGTCAAGGGCGTGCGCAACGGTACCGATTTTGATTATGAGATGGGAATGTACGGCATCAACCGCGCGGCGGAGGGCGTCGATACCATCTTCATTCCGGCAAAGCAAGAGCATTCCCACGTCAGCTCATCGTTCGTCCGCGAAATGCTGCGGTATCACCACGATTTCCGTGCCGCCGTGCCGGAGCCGGTCTACCGGTATCTGACAGAAGAATGGTCATTACACAAATAAAACCAATAGAAAGTGAAATCACATCATGGCACAATTAAGAATGGTCTGGAAAGACAAAATTCCCGCGCCCGTGAAGCTGAAAGCGGGCTGTTACGTCGTTGACCGCACGACGGACAAATTTACAAAGGAACAGCTTGCCGACGGTTGGATCGATGCTTGCGTTGAGCTGAACCGCGGAACATGGACAAGGGAGCAGTTCTACGAAACGATGTGGAATGACCCCACCATCCCCGAAGACGGTATTTTCTTTGCGGTCACGCCCGAGGGACGTATTTTCTCCACCGCAACGGTGCAGGTGCGCCCCGGTCACATCGGCAATCTGCACATGGTCGGCTCGTGTGAGGATGTCCGCGGCATGGGCGGCGGCAGAGCCGTCTGCACGGCGGTCGTTGACTATTTCAGACGGCACGAAATCAAGGAAGCGTATCTCAACACCGACGATTTCCGCAAGCCCGCTATTAAAATCTATCTCGACCTCGGCTACCGCCCGTACCTCTACGCGCCCGATATGGCAGAACGCTGGCACGCGCTGATGGACTATTTCGGCATCGAAGAGCTGGAAGCGTATGATGCGGAGCTGCACGAGATGACGATGTTTTCGCATCGGTTTGAGGACAGATAAACAATATATATCTCCAAGAAATCGGGGTTGCCGTATCGGTCAGCGGCAATCCCGTAATTATTTGGAGGTGACCATATGAAATACGGATATATCCGCGTCAGTACGCGGGAACAGAATGAAGCACGGCAGGAGGCGGCACTGCTGGCGGCAGAGATACCGATGAATCATATTTACAAAGATAAGCAGTCCGGAAAGAATTTCGACCGTCCCGGTTACCGAAAAATGGTACGAAAACTGAAAAAAGACGATCTGCTTTGCATCAAGAGCATTGACCGTCTCGGGCGGAATTATGAGGAGATTTTGCGGCAATGGCAAATTCTGACGAAAGAAAAAGGCGTGGACATTCTCGTGCTGGATATGCCGCTGCTCGATACCAGACGCGGAAAAGATTTGATGGGAACATTCCTTGCGGACATCGTTCTGCAGGTACTGTCGTTCGTTGCGGAAAATGAACGGGAAAGCATCCGTCAACGGCAGGCAGAGGGAATCGCGGCGGCAAAAGCACGCGGCGTGCGGTTTGGACGTCCGCCGGCGCCGCTTCCCGATAATTTCGGTGCGGTATACAGGGCGTGGAAGCAGGGCGATATGACCGCAAGTGCCGCCGCAAAGGAATGCGGAATGCCGCTGACATCGTTTTTGTATCGGGCGGAACGGTATCGGGAAGTGTGATGCTTTTCAATAATGTGTACTTTTCTGTAATACCGGAATCTGTATCACATAATGTCGTTTACATATTATAATATCAGATAATCAGAGTGACTTCAAGCATGAAATTGTAAATATTTCCATATTCAAAAATATTTTTCAGACTTTCGGAAAAGTACACTTTTTCGGAGGAAAAACAATATGGATAACAGGAAAGTCACACCTTGGCTGTCGGTCATTATTCCGGTATACAACGGAGAAGCAACCATTGCCCGATGTCTTGATTCGATTCTGCGTCAGACATACCGTGATTTTGAAATTGTGATTGTGGATGACGGTTCTACGGATAAAACGGCAGGCATCTGCCGCGCATATGCGGAGAAAGACGGGCGGATACGGTATTATTACAAGGAGAATGGCGGCGCGTTCCGGGCGCGTATCTTTGGAACGGAGCAGATACGCGGGGAATATTTTACATTCTGCGATGCCGATGACGATTATTGCACCGGAAAAGCGTTTGAAATTCTGCACGATTCACTTGTGAAGCACCCGTGTGATGCGGTGCAGTTCGGAAACCGAAAACAGTTCAATCATCTATATAAGACAGAGAAGCCGTCAAATCGGGCGGAAGACATGGATGCGGTGGATTTTCGGACGAAAAACTATCCGGTACTGTTATGCAGTTTCTGGGATACCGCGCGCATCAACTGCGGTGTATGGAATAAAGTGTATCACAAACATCTTCTCAAAACACTTCCCGCATCGGTATCCGCGGAGCGTGTTTTCTGGGGGGATGACTTGATTCTGAATCTGCATTTGTTGTCTGTCTGCGAATCGTTCCGTTTGCTTCCGGATGTGCTTTACCGTTACCGTGATTTCAGCGGCGGCACGAACAAGTTCAATCCCCGCACGATGGAAGATCTTGACAATATCAAAAAATATCAGCTCCGGTTTCTGGAACAGTATCAGGGAACGGACAAAGAAACCGTCAGAAGCATTTTATATTCCGAACTTGCCGGATGGTTTCTGTGTTGGGTGCGTGAGGGAGCAAAGCATCTTCCGGATGCGGAACTGCGGTCGCTCATCGAAACGGCATTCCGTCTGCCGCGGTTCGTGCTTGCACGGGAATATTATCTGACACAAAACAAGGAACACTGGGAAGCGGTCGCACTTTTGAAGCAGGGGGATGCGGATGTCTATCTTGTAAAAGCCAAAGAGCCTCTGCCGAAGCCGGGCATGAAAGCATGGGTCATAAGGCTCTTGAAAAAGATATACAAAGCAATCTGAAACAAAAAAACAGACTGACCCGATAAGGAATCAGCCTGTTTTCTTTTATTCAACGATAATCAAACAATCTCAAACCCAAAGAAATCCTTGGTATTGTTATAGGAAATGTCGCAAACCATCTGTGCCAGCGTATCGATGTCGAGCGGATATTCGCCGAGCTCGACCCATTCGCCGATGACATCGCAGAGGATGCGGCGGAAATATTCGTGGCGCGGATAGGAAACGAAGCTGCGGGAGTCCGTCAGCATACCGACAAAGTTGCCGAGCACGGACATATTCGCAAGCGACTTGATCTGCGAACGCATACCGGTCTTGTTGTCGTTGAACCACCACGCGGAGCCGTGCTGGACACGGGGCATACCGCCGGCGTTCTCCTGGAACGCACCGATGAGCGCATCCAGACCTGCGTTGTCGGACGGGTTGATGGAATAGAGAACCGTGCGGGGAAGAATGCCCTTTGCGTGGAGCGCACCGAGCAGACGCGCGATGTCGGAAATGCAGTTGGCGCCGCCGATGATGTCAAAGCCGGTGTCGGGGCCGAGCTTTGCGAACATATCGGGATTGACGTTGCGCAGAACGCCGAAGTGCAGCTGCATGATCCACTTGCGGGCAGTATACTGTTCGCCGAAGAAGTACATCATCTCGGTCTTGAAGATCTTCATTTCCTCAACGGTTGCCGCTTTACCGGCGATCGCCGCCTTGAAAATGTCATCCGCCTGACCCGCATACGTTTCGGGCGCATACGGAACAAATTCATCAAAGCCGTGGTCTGCGGTCTTGCATCCGAGTGCATCGAAATAGTCAAGCCGCTTGACATACGCCGCTTTCAGGGAAGCGATGTCGGTGATGGGCATCTTTGCCGCCGCGGAAAGGGAAGCGATGTAGTCCGCATAACCGGCGCGCTCGACATTCAGACCCTTGTCGGGACGGAATGCGGGGAGCACCTTGACG
>JAFUPC010000090.1 GCA_017481495.1 Clostridia bacterium | reverse complement strand
CTCCATCTGGATCTGCCCGCACGCCCCGGACAACCGGGACAATACCATCGTGCGCTACCGCATCCGGGAGGACGCATTGCTCGGTTCACCGCCCGAGGAAAAGAAAGAAAATTACGATCTGCTGTCGCTGATCTTCATCTGTTTCAACGACCGCCATATGGCAGAACGCGCAAATGAACCGCTGTCCGGAAACCCGGCCAAAGACGTCAGCAGATTGCTCGGAGTCCTTTTGTCCCAGGAGGTCGAAAGCCCCGACAAACGGCGTATTGTGGAAAAAGAGTACCATATGCCGCTTACAAAAACAGTAAATGAGGAGGTTCTCGGTATGTGCAACTTAAGTCAGGGAATATATGATGCAGGTGTGAAAAAGGGAGAGATGCGCGGGGAAGCGCGCGGCAGAAAAGTCGGCGAAGAATACGGCAGAAAAGTCGGCGAAGAATATGGTGCTGCAAAAGAAAAGTCCAAATTTGTCCTCAATCTTCTGAAAAACGGAACCTCACTCTCCTTTATTGCGGCTATGACCGAAATGGAACCGGAACAGATCCGCGCCATCGCCAAAGAACACAATCTCCCCGTCACGGAATCATAACAACAAACCATAAACATATAAACATCATCAAAAAAGGAAATAAAAAAATCATGAGAGTTCTTGTCCTGAACGGCCCCAATCTGAATTTGCTCGGCGAACGCGAACCGGGCATTTACGGCAGCACTTCCCTTGAGGAGATCTGCACCCACCTGTCCTCTGCCGCGGAGGCAATGGGCATCACCGTCTGTTTTGCGCAGTCCAACCACGAGGGGGAGATCATCGACATTCTCCACGCGGCACGGCTGGAGTGTGACGGCGTCATTCTGAACGCAGGCGCGTATACACATTATTCCTACGCCATCCGCGATGCGATTGCCGCAATCAAGATTCCCGTTGTCGAGGTACATCTTTCCAACATCCACGCGCGGGACGAGTTCCGCCATACCTCCGTCATCGCGCCGGTCTGCATCGGACAGATCTCCGGCTTCGGTGCGGACAGCTACGACCTTGCGCTGACCGCGCTTGCGTTCCGCTTCAATCAGGGGATGCCCAGACTGGACGAGGCGAAAAAATAACCGAAAACCACCATCTCCTCACAGCAGGACAGAAAGGACATTCTTATGGGCCCTGAATTTTTGCTGTACCTGATTCTGATCGGATTTGCCGTCTGGCTCCTGGTAAAGGAGATCCGTTTCCTTGTGCGGGCACGGGATTGCACCCTGTATCTGCGCGGAACGGTCGATCATTTATACGAAAGCAGCCGCGGAAAATACGGCTCCCGTTTTACGCCGATCGTCGTATACGAATACAACGGCGAACGGTATCGGGAGGAAGCGTATCACAAATATCATTACGATGTGTTTTCCGTCGGTTCGACCGTCGATATTTTCATTGATCCCGGGTATCCGGAGCATTTCATTCTTGCAAGGGAGAAGCGGGATGTGTGGAAAGAGCTTGCGTTTGCGGCGGCGGCGACGGCGGTTATCGTCTGGTATGTCGCATCGTAAATACGGAGGTATCTTTATGAACCCCGAAACCCTGATGCTCCTTGTTATCGTTTTTATTGTCGGCGGCTTTACCCTGCGGGAGATTCTGTTCCTTGTGCGTTCGTGCAGCTGTACGGAATACGGATACGGCACCGTGGAGCAGCTTTCCGAGTGCGGACGCGGGCGGGGCGGTTCGTATTTCCGGGCGCGGATTACATATGAATATAATGGGGAAACCTATGAAGCGGAGGTGTTTCACACCTACCGTTACGATACCCACCCCGTCGGCTCGGAGGTGGCGCTGTTCATTGACCCCGGCCAGCCGGAGCACTGCATTCTCCAAAGCGAACGGCAGGATGCGGGAAAACGCATCGCGCTTGGCGCGGCTCTGACCGTCGCTCTTGCGGTACTTACGATATGGAAGTGACAACACATGGAGTATATGACATTTTTTCTGACAACATTCCGGTATGTTTTTCTTATAATCCTTCTGCTCTGGCTGCTTGGGAAAGAAGCGGTGTTTCTGTTCTGCGCAGTCAGATGCCGGGAAAAACTCGTCGGCCGTATCGACGAGCTGGACGTTTACGTTTCGGAAACACACCGGGGTACCGGCTCTGTTTCCCCGTTCATTTTTTATGAATACAACGGCAGACACTACCGCGTACAGCCCATGCACCGCTTTTCGTCCGCCGTGTTCCGGGTGGGGGAAGAAATCACGATCTATATTGACCCTCAAAACCCAAAGCGCATGAGACTGCAAAAAGAGTGGATGAGCGTTCTGAAAACAGTGTTTTTCGCCGGCATTGCGGCACTGTCATTTCTGTGGCTGTTTTCGCTGCTCGGATGACGGAATGAAGCAGAATGGCGGAGACATGAAAGGAGAAAACAGTCATGGTTTATACAATCGAAGAGATTCAAGAGAAGATCTTCCCCGTGGCACGGAAATACCGTATCCCCGCAGTCTGGGTGTTCGGCTCGTATGCCCGTGGAGAGGCGACCGAGGACAGCGATATTGATTTGTTGGTCGATACAACCGGAACGACCTTAACGAGCCTGTTTTCCCTCGGTGCGCTGTACTGTGATCTGGAAGACACGCTTGGGAAAAAGATCGACCTGATTACGGTCGGCAGTTTACAGCAGCCGGAACGGATGCCGAGTGACCGCGGATTCCGGGAACGGGTGCAGAGGGAGAGGGTGCGTATTTTTGCAGTTGCTTGATATCAACCGTTTCGAAAGAATTAGGGATTATTGCGTTGAGATCGAAAAAACAATATCCCGTTACGGAATACCAAAATGAACATTTTCCTCTGCGGCGGCGGTGACGGTGCGCAGGTCACAGCCGCTTATCGGCGGTTATCCGAGGTTATTGACCGCACAAAGCCCTGCCTTTATATCCCGCTTGCGATGGAGCCGCATCTGTATGACGGCTGTCTTGACTGGATTACGGCGGAGCTGGCGCCGCTTGCCCTGCCCGGAATCGACATGGTGCGTTCCGCGGAAGACCTTGCCGCGCGGGAACTCGACCGATATTCGTTTCTCTTTCTCGGCGGCGGGAACACATTCCGGCTGTTGTATGAATTGAAGCGCACGGCGGCGTTTGCGCACATCCGGACATATCTGACCGCCGCCGGCGGAACGGTGTTCGGCGGAAGTGCCGGGGCAATCGTGTTCGGATACGACCTTTCCGCCTGTCGGCTGGACGACGAGAACACGGTCTCCCTCACGGACACCAAAGGTTTTGACGTTCTCTGCGGCGCATCGCTGTTGTGTCACTACACCAACCGCGCACCGGAAAAAATCGCCCGGAGCCGCGCGTATCTCTCCATGCTTTCCAAAGCGGAACACCGGCGTATTTACGCCCTGCCGGAGGAGCTGACCCTGTTTGTTCACGACGGGGAGACGGAAGTGCTCGGCGACGGGGTGTATTCGGTGTTTGAGGAGGGGGAAGAACGGCGGCAATGACAAAGGAGTGTGATTGTATGAAAAAGTTGACAGCATTCGTTTTCGTATTGGTTTGTGTGCTGGGTTTGGTAGGTTGTGGGAAGAATGACACCTACACGATAAGGATTACGGTACCCGCAGGAAGTACAGAAGCATTCGTTTATTCAGAGGAAGAAATATCAGCAACAGGCAAAAAGATTACCGTTTCTTCCGGCGAGGGATTGGGAGATACGGAAGTACTTTTATCGCCGGTGAATGAAACTGTGGAAGCCGGGTATACGGCAACCTATCTGACCCCCGGAATGCCTGCCACATTTGATGCGGTAAAGGGTGAATGGTTCAGAATCGGTGTATCTGTTCAAAATGATACTGACACAGACAAAACTGTTTATGTTGAAGTCGAAGGTGTAGAAGTAAGAATTGAGTAAATCGAAACTTGTTTAACCGAATGAAACAAAAAAGGATTTAAGCTCTGCTTTTCGCGGCATAAATCCTTTTGTTTTTCGCTTACGACCCGTTCATCCGCAGGTCTTTGTACTTTTGTACAGTCCGATCCCATACGACACGCTTGCAATCAGCAGCATTGCCGCCGTGTAGGAAAACGCGGAGATCAGAATATATCCCGTGAGTACGGCATGAACAACTGCCATCCCCCACAGAACCGGGCGCGGAACACGGACGGCGTGCGCGGGGCTCTGACTGACGTACAGAAAGACTGCGCCGACACCGCCGCACAGAAGATACCCGCCGACCGCCGTCGGGGAAACCCCGCCTGACGACAACATCTGCGCAAGAGCAAACATTGCTCCGAGAACGCTCCAGAGACCGCTTCTTTCCAGAATCCGGGTCTTTGGCAGAACACCGATGAGAACGAACAGCACGATAAGTGCAAGGGGCGCGATGATTTCAAGCATGGGTGGGTACCTCCTGTGAATTGAATTTTATCTTCAATCCTATTATACAGGATGGTTCGGGGTTTGTCAAGTGGTTGTGCAATTTATTTCATTTTTTTTACAAATTACTCCACCACAAACACCGCCCGCATCGCCGGGACGGTCACATTTCCGCCTGCGGGAATCTCCGTGACACTGCCGTCGGCGGGGTTCCAGAGCCGGGCGGGGGCGGTGCCGTTGTAGGTGACGGCGGTGTCCGTGCGGGACTTGCTGCACAGCATATGGAGCGTATTGCCCCGGAGGGGGCTGTCTTCCTTTGTGCAGAATTTTCCGCGGAGAACGGTGTCGGTCTCCGAGCGGGAGAACGTGTTGTCGTCGTGCGCATCGAGATAGGCGACGACGGTCGGGATATCCGTCACGGTAAGGGCATCCGTATGGGAAAGCGGTGCGCCGTCTGTGGCACTGATACGCGGGAAACGTCCGAGGAACAGGACACGCACGCCGCTCTCTGCAAGCGCTTCCAGTGCCGCCATGCTCTCGCCGTACATGACATCCATCGTGGGGACGAGCACGGTCTTCACGGTACAGCCGGAAATTTCCGGGATCCCGTTTTTGGCAAGACTGTCTGCGGCGGCAAGGAGGTCCTCTTTGTCTGCATAATAGAAATCGTGGCCGCGCTCGTAGATGGCACGGGTCAGGGCGTTGGTAGAATTGTCCACTGTGCGGTCGCCGGTCTGCCAGCTTCCGGAATATGCCGGCTGCTGCTTTGCCTGCGCTTCTTCAATGCCATAATAGACGAACGTCGTGCAGTCGTTGTGCAGACCGTCGAGCATCACGCCGAGCCGTCCGACATATTCGTTGAACCAGACGGTGTCCGCCTGCCCGGTGTAGCCGGTTTTGTTCAGTTTCAGAACATTATTCTTCCAGTCGGAGAAATCCGCCGAAAAATAGGAGTTGGTATGGCGCACGCCGCCGAGATACAGGTATCCCATGACCGCCGTCATGTTGTCAAGCGGTGCTTTCTTGAAATTCTCGACGTCGGCAAACGGGCAGATTTCGACCATCATGCCGTTCGTGTTGTTCTTGCGCACCGCCATCTGCGCGTATTTCGTCGTGTTGTAATCGTAAATTTCGGGATAGCACGCAAGCACATCGACACCGGGATACCCCGCGCGGCGGAGCACCGTGAGATAGTTTCCGTACTGCATGACGTGCTGGTGCAGTGCTTCTTCACAGAGATAATGCCCCGAAAAATGACAGCCGTGTTCCCGGCACCAGTCCTCGATCTGTCCGGAATACGCATCCGCGATGAGTTTTCCTACCAATTCGTAGAACTTCACGCGCACAGGATACGCATTTTCACCGCCCTCAAAGATGAGCGGGAGCGTGGGGAGCATACTTGTGCCGTATTCCGCTTCATACGCTTCAAACAGCCCGTCCACCCACGGCGCAAGGGCATACGGCCAGACCTCATACGCGCGCGCATAAGAGGTGTGCAGGCTCGGCTCGTCGGTAAAGACACCTCCCGATTTCCGGTAAGCATCGGGGAGCGCATCGGCGATCGGCTCAAAGCACAAATCAAGGAACCGTCTGACGGCGCGTTTGTCCATGACGTTGATGTTCTGCTTGAAGGACGAGACGTTGTGCGTGCTGTGAGAGCCTTCGTGCGCGTTCTTGACACAAAAGATGTAAAGCACCTCGTGGCGCTCCCGGCCAATGTCGCATACGACTTCGGTGTCCGTGAACGGAACAGGTTCCATTTTGTCAAACTCCGGATAGCTGTCGTCAATGCGCTTGATGAGAAGCGGATATTTCGCCGCCCAGACAATCTTGTCGGAGATGTCGTCGAGATGATAGTTAACGTGCATCGGTTCATACGCGATGCGGCGCACCATGTAAAATCCCTTTGCCGCCAGCTCCGGATGTCCGTCCAGCACCAGACCGCCGCCCTGTCCGCTCGGGTACCCGTGCTCGTCGTAAATCCAATAGGAAAGGTCGTGCGCCTCCATCGCATCGACGATGTCCCCGAATCTGCTTAAATTGTCGGGATTGGAGGTAAACCCGTTCTCAAACGGCACGTTGGTGACGGCACCGCCGTAGCCGTAATCGCGGTACGCATCCATGTGCGTGTTGTGGTCGGCAAGCCACCCATGTGTCATCGGAAACACACGGTATCCGCGCGGGGGATTTTGGAACGCATCGGTCAGGGGTTTTGAGGTTTTCATGATGGGAATTCCTTTCTGTTGTGGGAAGCGTTTGGTTCTGGTATCAGTATACATGGAAACGGGAGATTTGTCAAGAGGATTTGGAAATTTTTATTTTTTGTTTTGAGAAATGATGGTTGCATAAAGATTGAAGTATGCGTTTCTCTGCGTTTGCAAAGGATGCCTCAACCAAACCGAAAAACCCGGCAACGACATCTGCCGCACCGGGTCTTTCATTCACAATTCTAAAATTTCACCGCATCATTTGCACTGGCATCCGCCCGCACTGCTCTGGCAGGAGCAGAACTGGTTTTTGGTCGTGTCGAGCTTCTGCTGTTCTGCGGATTCGGTCTTGTACCAGCCGCGGGAGTGCATTTCGTCGAACAGCTCTTCCTGCATCTTGTGTTCCTCATTGAGGATGCTCATGACACACGCGCGGACGTCCGGCGTTGCCGCTTCGCAGGCAAATTCGTTGTAGTGACCGGTGGCATACTTCTGCGCATTCAGCGCATCGGTCAGACAGTCCTTGTCGGATAAGATGTTGTTCACCGTTCTGTTCTCCTTTACTTTAATTGCGCGTACAGCGCGTCAAAATGCTTCTGATGGCGGGATGCCATGTCCTGATACTTGTTTTTCAGTGCAAGGTCATTCGTCTGCTCCGCATAGGCACCGAACTTGCGGACAAGGTTTTCTTCCAGATAAAGCTGATCCCCGATGGAACCAAGCTCCTTTGTCGTGATAACAGCCATTGTTTGCGTTCCTTTCGTGCGGTCGATTGATGGTTGCCGCAGAAAAGAGTATGCGCAGAATGGGCGGCGGTCATGCAAGGAAGGTTCTGACAATACCATTGTCGGTCAACAGTGCGGCGCATCCAGGTACAGTTTTCCCGCAAAGGAAATCTCTGCAAAAAAATTTTTCCGCCCGGGCATCATCAGCCCTCCTCTCTCCGTAACACATCCCGCACACCCTGCATACCATGATAGAGGAGAGCGCGGGAAGCGCAAGCGCAAAACGCAAGCGCGGTCACAGTGCCGCCTCCTCTCCGAAAAAAATCAACAAACCCGGAGGTATTCATTATGAGCTGCCTTTGCAACCTGTTCGACGGCGACAACTCCACCTGGATCTGGATCCTCATCCTTCTGCTTCTTTTCTGCTGCGCCTGCGGCTAACGGATGTGGATGCAGCCGGAACCGCGGTCTGACCCGTGAGGGTGACTGCGGATGCTCCTCTGCAAGAAATGACGGATGTGGAACCTGCAACGATACCTGCCGCAGATGCGGTCTGTGAGGGTTCTCGCTTCTTTGAGAATCTGAGCTGACCACAGGCAAGGCAGAATTCCGGCTTCTATTACGGGATTCTGCCTTGTTTTTTTATAATAATATATAGTATATCGGAAAGCATAAAGTGTTATACTTTCATAGCTTTAAAAACCAAAACCAAATGTTATTCCGGGAGTGCCCACAGCAGTACAAACACTTTTCAAATCCGCAGGCACCCAATCGGCACCCCTGCAAAATCGCCGGGAGAAAGTGCCCCCACGGGAAAAATTACGCCCTGTGTCCCCCGCAAACGAAAACTTCGGTTCCTTTGAAAGCCCCCAGAATCAAATGGCATTCTGCCATCATACAATAATTATCGGGACAGGTGCAGTCACCACGCAAAAATGCGTCCCGCAGAAAATATAGTCAGCATTTTCTGCGGAAAAACATCTGCATGAAATGCGCTCAGCCGGGAAATACTTTGATAGGCAGGGATGATGTCCCGGCGGTCACGTCGGAGATCACCCTTCCCGGACGGATTGTCTGGGCGGCAGTCCGGGGATTGTTGATAAACAGGGAGTGAAAAGTTTGAAAAATAAATCAGACATTGGCTACCGTGAACCAACGTCGGTTTTCATGAAACATGGATGCGAAACCGGGGGCCGCACGGCGGCAAGTTTGAAAACGGGTTATGATACGGATACTGATACCGCGCCCGGCGGTGTCCGATCCATGAATGCGATAAAACCGCAGGTCAAACGCGGTGATATTTATTATGCGGATCTGAGTCCCGTCGTCGGCTCGGAGCAGGGAGGACTGCGGCCGGTCCTCATCATCCAGAACGATGTGGGAAACCGATACAGTCCGACCGTCATTGCGGCGGCGATCACAAGCCAGATGACAAAGGCAAAGCTTCCGACGCATATCGACGTTTACGCCGACCGTTTCGGCCTTGCCAAGGATTCCGTCATTTTACTGGAGCAGATACGTACCATCGACAAACGCCGTCTGAAAGAAAAAATGGGACATCTCGACGACGGCATGATGGCGCGTGTGAACGAAGCCATTTCTGTCTCCATTGGCCTTGGCGGAGACCGGGCAACGGCGGGACAGCGCGGAGAAGCTCTCCCCCGGACGGGAACACGGCACACAGCAGAACCGGCGCCCGCACCCATGACACCGTACCCGGCGGCAGCTGCCGCAGCAGTTGCTGTAACGGACGACAGGCAGGGTCAGGCACAAGGATAAAGCGGAACCGGATGCGGAACCGATTTTCATTTGCCATCATATACTGTCAATAGATATGTTCGATAACCTGTCACCCTCCATGGAAGTCATGTATATTTTCTTGTATCATTTCCAGGTCAGAATGGGGTTTATCGAATAAATCTGATGGAAAACCGGTTTTATACATTGGCGGAAAGGTGGACTGACACATGAAAGTGGTCGTATGGAAATCACCCCGGATGCTCGTTCCGTTTCTGAAAAAGCTGTTTCACGTCGGGGAAAGCGGAAAAGCGTAGAGGTGCATATCGCACAGTGACATATATGCACGGTGCGGATTCGCACGGATATAAAATTATACACTGGGGTGCCGCGGAGGTCTGCGGGATCCCTTTTGTGCTTCGTTTCACACGTGCGGCGGCGATTCTGCGTGAAACGATATACATCATTGTTCCGTGGACCTTTCCGCGCTTTTCTGTCGAAATGGCAAATATCCGGTCAGAATCCGGGATTTTTTTGCGAAAGAGAAAAAATTTTGAAAAAATCCGAAAAAAATTCGGAAATCCTGTTGCTTTATGCGGCTTTCTGTGATATAATATAACACAGGGTAAAACGATGCACAGAGAGTGTGCAAACGATACACATAGAATGAGATGGATGTTGACAACGACGAATGAATAAACTGGATGCGATTTCCCGGCGCAGCAGTACCATGCGCATCATGGTCCGGCTGATCAAAACGGCGATCACAGGTGTCTGTGCCTGCCTGATCATAGCTTCCTCCACACAGCTGGATTCCGGCAGTATGACCTATGCGCTCGATGTCGCGGGTGATACCGCCAACAGCACCGCCGCGGGCGATACCATCGCGGTTGCGGTACCGGCAGAACAGCAGAACACGGACGCGGATTTCATGAACGGCATCCGCGCACTTTCCATGTCCGCCCGGCAGGAGCCGGTTCCCGCGCCGGACGAGAATGCGATCGCGGCACAGTTCCCCGAACCTGTTGAAACCGAGGAAGTGCAGGTACCGGTATATTCCCGTCCCGGTCTGACCGTTCCCGACGGCTACACGGGCAGCGCAGTCACCTTTGATGAGGACGGAAACATCTTTGTTTACGGCACGCCTGTCGTCTCCATGACGGCAAAAACAACGGCGGGAACGCCCGATCCGACAGCGGCATTCGCGGACGAGTATTTCTCCGATGCTGTGTTCGTCGGAAATTCCCTTGTGGTCGGACTGCAAAAGTCCGGTCTCGTCCCGGCGGATTTTTATGCGAACATCGGTCTTTCCGTGCGGCAGTTCTTTGAAAAGCCGTTTCTGCCTTCTCCCGACGGCGAAACGACGTTAGACGGCTCCCCTGTGCTCGTTACAGCGGCAGAAGCGCTGGCGCGCGACGACAGCTTCCGAAAGGTTTATCTGATGTTCGGCATCAACGAGCTTGGCTGGGCGGACATCGACACCTTCATCTCTTACTACGAAACCATCATCGACACGATTCTGACCATCCGCCCGGATGCGGTCATCTACGTGCAGGCGATTCTGCCCATCAATGAAACCGTTTATTCCGCCACCGAGGGTGCGGCAGATTATTATACCAACGACCGCATTGCGCTATTCAATATGGAGATTGCAGTCATGGCCGCGCGCAAGCAGGTCGTCTTCCTGACACCCGGTGAGGCTGTCATGGGCGAGGACGGTCAGCTCGCCGCAAACGCCACCTCCGACGGCATCCATCTCTCTGCCTCCTATCTCGGCCGCTGGAAGACCTATCTCGCCGAACACACGGCGGAGGATGTCGATCTCTCCGTTTTTTATGAAGAAGATGCAACTTAACACCGGAAAGGAATATCACCGTACATGAACCACTGCCAAAGATCTATCGCCGCACTCCTTCTGACTGCCGTCCTCTGTTTTCTGCCCTCCTGCGGCGGAGATGACAGTACTGCGGCCGGTACCGATAACGGAACCGCCACCGTCGATACTGAAGCCCAAACGGAAGCCGTCACGCTTTCCGCACCGGAGCTTGCCGCAGAACTCGCTTCCTCCTGCACGTTCTCCGAGGAGCTGACACAAAACGACATTTATCTTGCCAATCACCCGTTTGGCTTTGCCGCGCTGACAGAGTCGCTTCTTTCCTATACCGCTTATGTGCCCGCGGGCATCATTCCGGAGGAGGTGTTCGTTTTTGAGACCGCCACTTCCGACGATACGCAGGCGGTCGTGGACAAGCTGAACGCCTATGTGGAATACCAGATCTCCGAATATTCCCGCTACGCCGCCGGTCAGGTGCCGAAGCTCGATGACCCGGTCATTCTGACAAAGGACAATCTGGTCGTCTATGTCGTTTCCGCCGATAATGCCGGTGCCAAAGAGACTGCAAAAGGGTTGCTGGGAATCGGATAAACGGATTTTGAAGGAATTGATAGAAATCAATCGTTATCACCCGCAGAAGTTGTCATGCTCCTGCGGGTATTATTTTTGGAATATACAGTCCAATGCGGCAGATTTACGGTTTTCTGGTTACCATGTTTGAAAATACATTAAAATCGGTAAGTAAATGTGTCTGCAATAGCGTTGTTCCGACGTGGATATGAGGAAACGACATGAAATATGAATATCCTGCCGCGCCAGATGTTGCATCACAACACAGGACAGCCGCCCCCCTTTGTCGGCAGTCTTTTCTTATTTTTTAAAAAAAGGAATTGACAATCGGACAAAAAAAGGGTATAATATTATAATGGGAGTCAAAAAAGACCCCGGTATTTACGAAATACCCCAGAATTTCAGAAAACAGTGAGGTGAAACAGAATGGACACGAGCGGTGCCCGAAGTCCGATGGCGAACGAAAAGCAGTCGGACGGCATTCCTTTATGCCATACAGTTTGTGTATGGCGCGAGATCCGGAGAACCCGCGGTGTCCCATCTGCCGCCGGGTTCTGAAACGCTGTCCGCGTTTCATTCGTCATAGCCGTAACTACTACATATCAAAGGAGAAATCGCTATGAACGAAGAAGAACTGAACCTTTTACTGGAAGAACTCATGCCGCTCATCAAGGAACGGCAGTATGCGCAGCTGTACCAGCGGGTGCGCGACTTAAAGCCCGCCGACATCGCGCTTCTGTTTGAGGAGGTGCCGATGGAGGACGTGATTTTACTATTCCGCCTCTTGCCCAAGGACACGGCGGCGGAAACCTTTGTCGAGCTGGAGCCGGACAGACAGCAGAAGCTGATCGGCGCGTTTTCCGATGCCGAGCTGAAAGCGGTGCTGGACGAGCTGTATCTCGACGATACCGTTGACATCATCGAGGAAATGCCCGCCAACGTCGTGCGGCGCATCGTGCAGTATTCCTCCCCGGAAATGCGGCAGAGCATCAACGAGATCCTGAATTTCCCCGCAGACTCCGCCGGGAGCATCATGACCATCGAATACGTCGATCTGGATGCCGCGATGACGGTGGACAATGCCTTTGAACACATCCGCGAGACCGGCTGGGACAAAGAGACCATCTACACCTGTTATGTCATCGGCACGGACCGGCGGCTCCAGGGTGTTGTGACGGTACAGCAGCTTCTGCTGTGTGAGCGGTGCAGTACCATCGGCGACATCATGGACAGAAACGTCATCTCCTGCAAAACGACCGACAACAAGGTCGATGTCGCGCAAACTTTGAACAAGTACGACTTCCTTGCCCTGCCCGTCGTTGACAATGAGGAACGGCTTGTCGGTATCGTCACCATCGACGATGCGATTGACGTCCTGACCGACGATGCGACCGAGGACATGGAAAAAATGGCGGCAATTCTGCCCAGCGAAAAGACCTACCTGCGCACCGGTGTCTTTGAAACGTGGAAACAGCGCATTCCGTGGCTTCTGCTTTTGATGCTGTCCTCCACATTCACCCAGAAGATCATCAATTCCGCTGAGGATGCGCTGTCGGCGTGCGTGGCGCTGACGGCATTCATTCCGATGCTCATGGGCACAGGCGGCAACGCGGGCGGACAGGCTTCCGTCACGGTCATCCGCGGACTGTCCCTGGACGAGATCGGCTTCTCCGACTGGCTCCGGGTTTTCTGGAAGGAATTCCGCGTCGCGCTGTTCTGCGGCATCACGCTGACCGTGGCGAATTTCGCAAAGCTATTGATCTTCGACCATGTGACGATGACTGTCGCTGTGGTCGTGTGCATCACGCTTTTAGTCGTTGTCATCTTTGCTAAAATTGTCGGCTGTCTGCTTCCCATCGCCGCAAAACGCATCGGCTTTGACCCGGCGGTCATGGCAAGTCCGTTCATCACGACGATCGTGGACGCGCTGGCACTCTTGACGTATTTCCAGGTGGCGAAGATGCTGCTTCATATCTGACAATCAATATAAAAGAAAGATCTCTGCGGATACCCCGAAAAAAACGGGGATGCAGAGACCTTTTTCGTTATCGCAGTTTCAACTGTGTCCCGCACCCCGCGCAGAACTTTGCCTGCGGGAGATTTGCCGAGCGGCAGCGGGGGCAGATGAGGGTGTGCCGTGCATCGGGCTGGCGGCCGGGCATACCGTTTGGGGTACGGCGGGCGCGCTTTTTGAAGACGGCGAAGGTGTGTGCCTTTTTGGGAGTCGGGAAGCGGCCGTTGGCAAGGCTTGCCATTTTAGCAAAGGACGGGGACATTCGTTCCAGTCTGACGAAAAATTCGGGACTGGGCGCGGAAAATTCCGCCAGCCGCATATAGGTATGGATGTAATAGATGGTGAGCAGGGAGTCAAGATATGCGTTTTTCAGCACAAGCACGAGCATGAACGCGAAGAGCACACCGAAATACGCATACGCGCCGAGTCCCATTACACCCATCAACGCATAAAACGCAATGCCGAGAACCGCGGTCAGGACGGCAATCGCCGCCGTGATAAAGATCGTGACATCGGTCGCGTTTTTCGTCAGCTGTTTCCAGTTGATGGCAAAGATCGCACATCCTTCGGTCGCGCTCAGATACAGACCCTCGTCTCCGCGGAAGTAGGTGTACGCAAGACAGCAGCGTGTCATATACGTCAGATGGAAGCGCAGAAACAGCCGTCCGATCTCAACCATCATCTTCATGCCGGGAACATCGCCGACAAGGCTGGACGCCCGCGTGAAGATGGTATTCAGCTCACAGACCGTGCCGGAGATGAGCTTTTTGGCGTTGAAATAATTCTTTTGGGAGCGGAAGCGTTGGGTCACCATATCGCCCGAAAACGGAACGGCATCCGTCGGGGTATAGCCGGAGGAAACACAGCCCGTGATGATAGCGATATGTCCCGCATCAATGCGGTAGCCGACGGAATGGTAGATTTTTACGCAAAGAAAGACCGTCAGCCCCGCCCATACCGGCAGAAGCACATACGACAGCCACGCCGCCGCCAGTCCGGGAAGCGCGACCATGACGATATACAGAAGTGTGGCAAGAAGCATCATGCCGAGTCCCAGCATCAGCTTCAGCCGTCGGAATTCCGCGGTTCCCGAATAAATAGCCAGTGGTTTCAATGAAAAGAATCCTCTCTCTTGTGTTTTTTTCGGGTGTTTGCAATATACTTCCTTATATTATAGCAGGAAACGGTATAAAAATCAAGAGGAATCCGTTAAATTTTTTGGGAAATGGGGGATTTGGGGGTGGAGATGTTATCCCTCCGCCGTATACCGGTACTGATACCGTGCGCCCGGTGCGCAGTCGCCGTCGGAATAAAGGGTCAGAATATCCGCTTCCCCGTTCTCATCCTCCGTGAGATTGTTGTCCGCCCACTTGAAGCGCAGGATGAAATCATCGGATTCCAGTCCGAGCAGGGCGCGGGGGATGGTGATCTGTAAAGTCTTGCCGGAAACGACATAATCAACCTCGCCGACTGTCTCCCAATTCCAGCCGCCTGTGGAGCGTTCCAGCACACCGGCAGTTTCGCGGTTGACGATGTATTCATATGTTTCCCACGCGGCGGTGTCGTCCTCTGCGGTGTTCAGAAGCAAGCGCATCCAGTTTGCATCGGTGTCGGCGGTGATGTCCTCGCTGCATTCCACATAGAAATAGAGATTGTCCGCATCGTGTGCGACCTTGGCAAGCGTGATGTCGTTGCGGCCGGTCGTGTTTGTGTAATGCGTGCCGATATAGCCGTCGGCATCCCGGTCGCCTGTATTGCCGATGTAGGCGATGTATTCCGTTTCCACATTGTCCCACTGGGAGACGTCGCCGTGGATGTCAACGGTCGTTTCGGTATCGGCAACCGGTGCGGCATCGGTGCCCTTGAAGCGGCGGATGAACGATACCATCTGATAATAGTAATTGTCGCCGAGAATGCCCGCGGACGGCTCGATGTCACGGCTGTACTCGGTATTGTACTGGTCGGGGAACGCATTCTTTACCCCCTGCCATTCCTCCTGCCGTCCCGCAATCCACTCGTTCCAGCCGGTGATGAAGACAAATTCCGGGTCGACTTCCAGAGCATATTCGCACTGCTCGGCAAAGTTTGCGCCCCACAGAACCGCATCCTCGCGCGTGTCGTAGCCCTTGGATGTATAGGTGCGGCCGTAGACATTTTCGCCGTTCATGGCGGTCAGTCCGGCTTCGGTGGAATAGTTCTGCGCAATGCCGACGGTCATCTGCTCTGGTGTTCCGTCCTCATTGTAATAGACCTGCTGGGGATAATTCGACAGCCATCCCCACTGATCCTCGTGCGTGTTGCTTTCGTAATACAGCGGCTGTCCCGGACGGAACGTAAAGAAGTCCGCGATCTCCGCGTGGATGGGGTTTTTCATATCGAGCGCATCGGGATATGCCATAATCAAGGGCTTGCCCTCCCAGTAGAACCACAGATCCTGATAATTGGAATCGCGATAAATATCGAGATACAGCGATTCCAGCTGTGTCACAGAATCCGCGCTTGCGGAGAACGGCAGAAGGAACGCAATCTGCGGTGTGTCAACGCCGTCCGCACGCGCTTCGGCAAAGACCTCCATCAGCGCGGTGTAGGCGGTGCGCCAGGTATAGGTGCCGTTGGTGTTGTCAAAAATGATGACATCGACCCCCGCATCGGCAAGCAGCTCCGCGTGATTGCGCAGTACCCACTTGTCAACGCCGGAATAATAACCATACAGCGGCTCGCCCCAGAAGTGGGAAGCATTGTACGGGCCCCATGCCTCGTGATCGGGGTCGTCCGCCGCTTCGGGGTACTGTTCCAGAATCTTTGTATTGTCGTAAACCTCGGTAGACTCGGCAAAATTCGCGTGCCATGTCCAGTAGAACAGACCGACGAACTTATCTTTGCGCACATCGCCCGTTTCCTCGTTGGTCGGCAGAACCCTGCCGAGCGCATCCACGGCGTCCCAGGTGGTCGGCTGGGCCCCCCGCAGGTTCAGGATATGGTCATCGGGATACACGACCTCCGCGGGCGTTGTGACGGTCTTGGAGAGGTCGATCATGGATGTGCAGAGATTGAACGAACTTTCCGGTGTCATCGTGAAGTGAATGGTCGCCTGGAATTCCGCTTCCATTTCCGCGCCGCCCGCGTAGACATACCCGCCGGTGATGCCGGAATAGAACGACCAGACCCCGACACTCTGCTCGCTGTCCGACAAACAGAGCACGTATTCTCCCGCCGGAAGCTCGTCAAAGGAGAAATCCAGCCACGCATTGTCCGCGTAATCGACAAACAGTTCGGTAGCAAGCGCATCGCCGGAGATAGAATTGTTGTAGGTCTTGTCCCACGCATACAGGGTGAAGCGCATCGTGCCGATGTCGTCCGACCACGATGGACAGCAGATCTCCATGCCGTCAAACGGTGCGTTGACGGAGAAGCGGTAGCCGATGGTGTCGCCGGCATTGAGCTGAAGTGCCGTCTTTTCCGCGCTTTCACTGTACATATCGACGGTCTTCGGGCGGTCGCTCTTGATGCCGGCCGGGAGCGTTTCGGCTTCGGTGACGGCGGGTTCCGTTGCGGTTGCGGGTGCTGTGTCCGTGGTTTCCCCGCCGTCGGCAGAGTTGCAGGCGGAGAGGGTGAACAGCATCAGGGTTGTCAGGCACGACAGCAGGAGAAGAAACGGTTGGTATCGGTGTTTGTTCATGGGTGGTGGTTTCCTTTACTGTATTTTGGGGCATGAAAAAGTTCCTTGTGCAGGTACTTACGGCTTCTTTCGGAACATTCCGTCAGAATCTGTAGGGGAGCCCATATGGTTTCGCTTTGCGAAATCCGGCGTCCGTACAAACATACAAGAGAAATGCTTCTGTCTCAAAGCCGATCGAATCTTGTCAATATAAATGGACAAATTAAAGAGTTAATTTTTGAAAACATTCATTAGGAGTAAGGTATCCAATACCGGAATGAAGCCGATCAGAGTTGTAGTAAAGTTCAAAGTATTGAACCAAAGCTCTGCTTGCTT